>DASSPL010000001.1:0-7913 GCA_035699685.1 Burkholderiales bacterium
CCATGGAACTCGAAGAACACCGTCGGCGCGACGCGGTAGCTCGTCTTCTTGAACTTGTTGATCGCGCCCACCGTCTTCTCGCAGACGATGTCGCAGCGCGCGATGGGGATGCCGGACTGGATGGTCTGGATCACGGTATTCGTGCAGCCGTCGACCGAGTCGAAGGCGCACACCGCCGCGGACATCGCCTCCTGCACCGGGTAGAGGCGCACCGTCACCTCGGTGATGACGCCGAGCGTGCCTTCGGAGCCGACGAAGAGGCGGGTGAGGTCGTAGCCCGCGGCCGATTTCTTTGCCCGGGTGGACGTCTGGATGATGCGGCCGTCGGCCAGCACCACCTTCAGCGACAGCACGTTCTCGCGCATCGTGCCGTAGCGCACGGCGTTGGTTCCCGAGGCGCGCGTCGCCGCCATGCCGCCGAGGGTCGCGTCGGCGCCGGGGTCGACCGGGAAGAAGAGCCCCGTGTGCTTGATGTACTCGTTGAGCTGCTTGCGCGTGACGCCGGCCTGCACCACCGCATCGAGGTCGGCCTCGTGCACGTCGAGCACCTTGTTCATCTGCGAGAGGTCGATCGACACGCCGCCGTTCACCGCGAGGATGTGGCCTTCGAGCGAGGTGCCGACGCCGAACGGGATCATCGGCACGCGGTGGCGGCGGCAGATGTTCACCACGTCGCGCACCTCCTCGGTCGAATGCGGGAACACCACCGCGTCGGGCAGCGCGTACGGGAAGTACGACTCGTCCTTGCCGTGGTGCTCGCGCACCGCGGGCGACACCGATACCCGGTCGCCGAGCAGGGCCTTAAGCTCGGTCAGGACGGACTGGTCGAATTCCCTCGCCTTGTTCATGCCGCTATTTTAGTTTTATCTCGCCGTCGAAGGGCACCTTTACGCCCAGGCCGGGGATCTCCAGCGTGCACTTCACCGGGATGGTCTCGCTGCCCTGCAGCTTGCCGCCCGTCATCGCCTTCTGCACCGCCTGCTCGATCTCCCGCTGGGAGTTGACCCCCACCATCTTCAGGAACTTGCGGATGCTGAGGTTGAAGGTTTCCTGGTCCATTTAGCTTCCTTTCGCGAGGATTTTCTTGGCCATCTCTTTCCCCAGCTCGACGCCCCACTGGTCGAAGCTGTTGATGTTCCAGATCACGCCCTGGGTGAAGACCTTGTGCTCGTAGAGGGCGATCAGCCGCCCCAGGTTCCTCGCGCTGACGCCGTCCAGCGTCAGCATGCTCGAGGGCCGGTTGCCGGCGTACTGCCTGTGGGGCGGGAGCTTCGGATCGTCGGTGCCGAACGCCAGGGCGTCGGCCTGCGCGCGGCAGTTGGCGGAGAGATTCTCCTCCAGCCCGAGCTCGATGAAGTCGGCCGGCACGATCTGCGTGCCCTGGTGCAGGAGCTGGTGGAAGGAATGCTGGCTCACGGTGCCTTCGCCGCCCCACAGGATCGGCGCCGTGGCATAGCCGACCGGCCGGCCCTCGCGGTCGATGCCCTTGCCGTTCGACTCCATCTCGAGCTGCTGCAGGTACGACGGGAAAAGGCGTAGCGCGTTGCTGTAGGGCAGCACGCAGTGCGTGGCGCAGCCGAGGAAGTTCGTGTTCCACACGCCGATCATCGCCATCAGCACCGGGATGTTCTTCTCGGGCGGCGCGCTGGCGAAGTGCTCGTCGACCTCGCGCCCGCCGGCGTGGAACTCGGCGAAGGCCTCGGGGCCCATCGCCAGCATTGCAGCGAAGCCGACGGCCGACCAGACGGAGAAGCGCCCGCCGACCCAGTCCCACATCGGCAGCACGTCGCTCGCGCCGAACTTCTTCGCCAGCTCGACGTTGGAGCTCACCGCGATGACGCGGGCGGCTCCCCATCGCCTGGCGGCCTCGGCGTTGGCCATCGTCTCCTGCGTGGTGAAAGTCTTCGACGCGACGATGACCAGCGTTTCCTGCGGACTTGCGCCCTCGATCGCGCGCTGGAAGTCGTGCGGGTCGACGTTGGCGGCGAACCGCACGTCGAGCGTGCCGTCGCTCAGCGCGTCGGCCAGCAGGCGCGGGCCGAGGTCGGAGCCGCCGGTGCCGAGGTTGATGACGCGCTTGAACTTCTTCTGCGTGCGGATTTCGGTCGCCAGCGCGCGCATGCGGTCCAGCGTACTTTTGACCTCCGCAGATGACGACGAAGCCCGCAGGGCGGTATGCCACGCCGCGCGGTTCTCGGTGTTGTTGACCGGCTTGCCGGAAAGCAGCGCCTCGCGCCATTCAGCGAAGCCGCGCTCCTCGGCGAGATGCGCGAGCAGGCGGACCGTGAGCGCGCCCAGGCGCTGGCGCGAATAGTCGTAGCGCACGCCGGCGGCCTCCACGGCCAGGTGGCTGGCGCGCTGCGCATCGCCGGAGAAGAGGTCGCTCAGGTGCACGCCGCGCCAGCTCTCGGCGTGGGCGAGGAGCTGCTGCCAGGACTTGCACTCGGTCGGGGAGGTGGTTTTCATCGTCGAAGCTGGTAGAGCCGGTAGCGCTCCGCGCGGTCGCCGGGCCGGCCGACATCGGCGAGCTTGGTCCAGCGCAGGCTGGAGCCCTGCGCCGGCGAATCGAGCTCGTGCGCCGGGTTGCCCTGCACCAGGACCAGCGGGCATGCGGCGGGCCGCACCACGTCGAACGGCTGCGTGCGGATGCCGCCATGGTAGTCCAGCGCGGCGGCCTGCGATACGCCGAGGCCGCGCTGCGAAATGCACGGCGCGCCGCTCACCGGGATCTTGCTCTTCAGCTGCAGCGCCACCGAGCGGTACGTCTTCTGGTAGTCGACCCACGGCATCCACAGCATGGCGAGCGTGCCCCAGAGCAGCACCATGCCGCTCGCCCAGCGCGCGACGCTGCGCATCGGCGTGAACGGCGTGAAGAAGATGAGGTACAGCCAGGCGAGCGCCAGCGCCACGGCGACCAGCACGGCGAGCGGCTCGAGCTGCGCGGCGAAGCCGGGCGCGATGCGGGCGAAGTTGCGCGCCATCGGGCCGGGCACGCCGGTGAGGAGCGCGAAGTAGCCGAGCCACACGATGCCGGTGAAGACGGCGAAGGTCAGCACGCCGAACCAGTCGAGCGCGGCCACCGCGCCGCGGCGCAGGCTGAAGATGCCGTAGCCGGCAAGGAGCGAGAGCGGCGCGAGCAGCGGAATCAGGTTCTCGTCCAGCGGCGGACCCCAGAGGATCAGCAGCGCGGTCATCGCGAGGATGGTGAGGCCGGGCACGAAGAGGCGCGGCTCGCGCCAGCGCCGGCGCTGCGACCATGCCGCCCACACCGCGAGCGGCCACGCCGGCCAGGTGAACCAGCTCGCCGTGGCGAAGAAGTGGCGCAGGTTCTCGGCGATCGGCGCCTGCCGCACGGTCTGCCAGTTCCACCAGCTGAGGAACAGCTCGCCCGAGCGCAGCGCCAGCGCGAGGGGCCAGGCGAGCGACAGCAGCAGCGCCACGATGAACGCCACCACCACGAACACCGCGCCCGCGCGCGTGCGCCACTCGCGCAACACGACGCATGCGGCGGCGGCCGCGATGGCGAGGGACGCCGGCGCGATCCACGTGGCGGAAAGAAAGGCCAGCCCGAGCGCCGCGCCGAAGGCCACGCCCGCGTGCACCGGCCGCTGCTGGGCGCGCGGCAGCACGGCGAGCGCGCCGCACATGGCGGCGAGCGAAGCGAGCTCGGGGAACGCCTCGTGCGCGTGCACGAGCAGGCCGACGCTGCCGAGAAGAATGAGGAACGCGGCCCCCGCGGCCGTGCGGCCCGATTCCTCGTCGCTCCAGCGCCGCGCGGCGCGGTAGATGAACCAGAAGGCGAGGGCGACGAACAGGCCGCTCGCGAGCCGCGCCGCGGCATGGAACTCCATCACCAGGCTGAAGAGCTTGCCGAAGAGGAGCGCGACCCAGTGATAGAACGGCTGGTCATTCAGCCACGGCGTGCCGGCGACGCGCGGGACGATGAGGTCGCCGCTGGTCGCCATGCCGTGCACGATGCCCAGGCCGATGGCGTCCTGCGTCTTCCACAGGTCGTGGCTGACGAGCCCGGGCAGGATGAAGGCGGCCGCCATCGCCGCGAGGGCGGCCGGGTGAGGAGGAAGAGTTAGGCGGGGCAGCATGGGCCCCCCGAAGACCCGAGGGTCTTCTTCCTTCTTGTTACTTAGCGGCTTTCTTGGTGTAGCGGCGCTTGAACTTCTCGACGCGGCCGGCGGTGTCGACGATCTTCTGCTTGCCGGTATAGAACGAGTGCGATTCTGACGACACCTCGACCTTGACCACCGGATATTCCTTGCCGTCGGTCCACTTCATCGTCTCGCGACCCTTGGTGTCGATCGCCGAGCGGGTGAGGAAGGAATGGTTCGCGCTGGTGTCGTGGAAGATCACCGCTCTGTATTCGGGGTGTACGCCTGGTTTCATGACGGGGCCTTCTCTGCGGAAGGCGCGGATTATACAGAAAAAACCGGGTTTTACAGCCTTCCCTCGCGCTTTAGGCCGAGGTAGCGGTTGACGAGCGCGATGGGCAGGCGCTCGGGCTCGACGTCGAGGGTGATGGCCCCCGCCGTCTCGATGCGGCGGAAGGCGCGCTCCCGGGCGGCGAGGTACTCCGCGGCGGCGGCGTGGGTCACCGCCCGGTCGAAGCTGTCGACGCGGGCGGTCAGGGCGCGGGACAGTATCGACTCCTTCAACGATGCCAGGACGACCAGGTGCCGGGTGCGTAAAAGTTTCAATGCCGGCAGCAGCGAGTCGTCGTCCTCGTCGCGCAGGTTGGTGAGCATGATGACCAGGGCGCGGCGGCGCTGCTCGCGCATCACGTCGCGCGCCGCCTGCTGGTAGTCGGGCACGGCGAGCGTCGGCTCGATGTCGTAGGCGCGGTTGAGGATGGCGTGCACGGCGCCCACCGACTTGCGCGGCTCGCAGTAGCGGCTGACGCCGCCCATGGTCAGCATGCCGACCGCGTCGCCCTGCCGCAGGGCGACGTGGGCGAGGAGGAGCGCCGCGTTCAGCGTGTGGTCGAAGTGCGAGAGACGCTCGCTGTCCGGAGCGTCATCCTTTGCGGCCATGCGCCGCCCGCAGTCGATGACCAGCAGCACGCGCTGGTCCTTCTCCTCCTCGTACTCGCGCGAGATGAGGCGCCCGGTGCGCGAGGTGGCCTTCCAGTCGATGGCGCGCGGCGGGTCGCCCTGCCGGTATTCGCGCAGCTGGTGGAACTCCATGCCCTCGCCGCGCTTGCGCACCTGCAGCACGCCGATCTGCGACAGGCGGTTGTCGGTGGCCATCAGCGTGTAGCGCGCCAGCGCGCGGAAGTTCGGATAGACGCGCGCCGGCATCTCGTCGCCGGCGTGGCGCGTGACCTGCCAGAGCATGAGCGGCGAGAAGACGCGCAGCTCCACTCGCCCGAAGGCCACCTCGCCGCGGGCGAGCGGGCGGGCGTCGTACGCCACTTCGACCCACTGGCCCGGACCGACGCTCACCGTGCGCGGCAGGCCGCGGCACTCGAAGCTCGCCGGATGGAGGTCGTAGACCTCGGCCCTGACCGGTGAAGCCGACGCATTGCGCAGGCGCAGCCTGACCTCGACCGGCACGCCGAGCGAAAGCGACGCCGGCACCTGTCGCACGAGGACCGGGGTGGCCAGCCGCAGGCCGAGGACGAGGTCCATCACCGACAACGCGGCGAGGGCGCCGGCCAGCACCAGCCACTGCGGCTGGAACTGCGCAAAGATCGACACGGCGATGCCGAGCGCCGCCAGCGCGGTCACCGCCCACAGCAGCCGCGCGCCGGGGATTACTTTCGTGGCGCCTCCACCTTGTCGATCAGGCCCTTGAGGATCGCGTCGCTGTCGCGGCCCTCGAGCTCCAGCTCGGGCGAAGGCCGGATGCGGTGGCGCAGCGCGGGCAGCGCCATGCGCTTCACGTCGTCGGGCGTGACGAAGTCGCGCCCCTCGACCAGCGCCGCGGCGCGCGCGGCGCGGATGAGCGAGATGCCGCCGCGCGGACCCGCGCCCGCGACCACGCCGGCCCAGCTGCGCGTCGCGCGCACCAGCCGCACGGCGTAGTCCATCACCGTGTCGTCGACGCGCAGCGACGCGGCGATGGTCTGCAGCGTGAGCACGGTGGAAGGCTTCACGAGCTGCGCCACGGCGTCGACGTCCAGGCGGTCGCCGACCTTGCCGGCGGTGACGTGGCGCACCATCGCCGCCTCGTCCGCCTGCGACGGGTAGTCGATGCGCACCTTGAGGAGGAAGCGGTCGAGCTGCGCCTCGGGCAGCGCGTAGGTGCCTTCCTGCTCGATCGGGTTCTGCGTGGCGAGCACCATGAACGGCGGCTCGAGCGTGTGCGCCTGGCCTTCGATCGTCACCTGGCCTTCCTGCATCACCTCCAGCAGCGCGGCCTGCGTCTTCGCCGGCGCGCGGTTGATCTCGTCGGCCAGCAGCAGGTTGACGAACACCGGGCCGCGGCGCGCGCTGAACACCTGGTTCTTCGGATCGTAGAGCGTGTGCCCGGTGACGTCGGCCGGCATCAGGTCGGGCGTGAACTGGATGCGGCCGAAGCTGCCGGAGAAGGTGCGCGCCAGCGCGCGCACCAGCAGCGTCTTGCCGAGCCCCGGCACGCCCTCGATCAGCACGTGGCCGCCGGCGAGCAGCGCGACCAGCACCGCGTCGACGACGTCCTTCTGGCCGATCAGGGCCTTGGCCACCTCGGCGCGCATGGCGCCGGCCACTTTCGCCGCCTGGGCGAATTGTTCTTGGTTGTTCACCTGCTTCCCCCTTTGTCCAGAGAACTATGGATGCGCTGCGCGTGCCGCGCGAAGCGGATGAAATCGCCGCCGCGCAGCGCGCCTGCAGTGGCCATGAACTGCGCCGCTTCCTCGGGCTTCGCGCCCATCAGCGACGCGAGCCGGCGCTGCCTCTCGTGCGCGCCCGCGTTGGTGAAATCGGGCTGGGTGCGCGCCACTCGCCTCAGGGCGGCGTCGCGCGCCGCGACCACCAGGCGCGCGCGCAGTCCCTGCGACCAGTAATAGCGCCCGGTGGCACGCAGGTGGTCGAGCAGGCGCCGGCGCGCCGGCGGCAGGTCCGGCGCCACCGTGCCGAAGCGCGGCGCGATGCGCCACAGCCACAGCGCGAGGAGCGCGGCGGCCGCGGCGAGCACGGCCCAGGCGTGCTGCATGAGAAAGCCGGTGAGCGAAAGCCGCTCGGGGCGGAAGTAGACCTGGAACTCGTTGCGCGGCGTGAGCTGCATCACGCGCCAGAGGAGCTCCGCGTTGCCCGGCTGGCCGATGCGGTGGTTGCGCGCGAAATGCAGGCTCGAGGCAACCGTCACCATGCCGCGGCTGCGAGGATAGGACAGGAGCTTCTCGCCCACCTTGAGGGTCGCGGGAAACGGCGCGCTGAGCGCGATGCGGTCGAGGAAATCCGGACGCTCCTGCGGCTTGCCTTCGCTGCGCTTCACGCCGAGCGCATCGAGCAGCGGGTCGTCGATGCCGATGAACTCCGCTTCCACCACGAGGTGGCCGCCGCCGTGCACCCACGCCAGCAGGCGCTGGATGCGGCCGGCGTCGAGTCCCTGCCGCCGGTTGGGCATGATCAGCAGCCCGGGCCGAACATGGTCGAGCTCCGGCAGCGAGCGCAGCTCGCGCGAGCTCATGCCCATGCGCTCGGCGAAGCGCTCCGCGGCGAGGAAGTCGCGCAGGCGCGCCTCGCCCTTGGGCGGCACGCGCTCCTTCACCGGCACGCGCTCGAAGTAGTGCAGGAAGAGCGTCACGCCGAGCACGCCGAGCACGACCAGCGCGATGACGGTCCAGCGCGCTTTCATAGGCTCGAATACCCCTCGGCCAGCTTCTCGACTGCCTGCGGCGGCGGCAGGCGGTCGGCGTACGCGCAGGCGCGCCAGGCGCCGATCAGCTCCCGCAGGTAGTCCGACGGCGCGAGCGCGAG
>DASSPL010000002.1:0-5528 GCA_035699685.1 Burkholderiales bacterium
GGAGGTGATCGTGGTGCCGGCGCAATCGCCGCACAAGACGATGGCCGACCTGGTGCGCGCGTTCAAGGAAAACCCCGGCAAGGTGTCGTGGGGCGGCGGCTCGGCGGGCGGCACCGACCACATCCTGGTCGGCATGATCGCCAAGGAAGTCGGCGTCGATCCGGCCAGGGTCAACTACGTGGCCTTCAAGGGCGGCGGCGAGTCGATCGCCGCCATCGTCGGCGGCCACGTCACCGCCGGCGTCTCGGGCGTCGGCGAATTCGCCGAGCAGGTCAAGGCCGGCAAGATGCGCGCGCTCGCCGTCTCGGCACCGGCGAAGTTCGACGGCATTCCCGCGCTGAAGGAGCAGGGCATCAACGTCGAGCTCGGCAACTGGCGCGGCGTGTTCGGCGCGCCGGGGCTCACGCCGGCGCAGCGCGACTCGCTCGTCAAGCTGGTAAGAGCGGCGACCGAGACACCGGCATGGAAGGCGACCTGCGAGAAGCTCGGCTGGACCTCGGTCTTCCTCGGCGGCGACGAGTACGCGAAATTCCTCGAGGAAGACACGAAGCGGGTGCAGGGCATCATCGCGTCGCTCGGCATCAGGAAGTAATGCGCGCCCGGCCGGCGGAAGTCGCACTCTCCGCCGGCGTGCTCGCATTGGGCATCGGCGCCGCCGCGGTCACGTCGACGCTGCCCGCCGAAGGCGGCTACGCCGGCATCGGGCCGAACTTCTTCCCCGCCCTCGTCTCCGGCGGGCTCATCGTGCTCGGCTGCTGGCTCGCCGTGGAAGCCTTCACCGGCGGCTGGCGCCGGCGCGAGGAAAAGACCGATCGCTTCTCGGCGGCGCCCTTCCTCTGGGTCAGCGCGGCGCTGTTCGCGCACATGGCGCTCATCGGCGTGGCCGGATTCGTGGTGGCCGGCACGGTGCTTTTCACCGGCGTCGCGCGCGGCTTCGGCAGCACGCGGCTGCTGCGGGACGCGGCGATCGGCCTCGCGCTCGCGCTCGCCATCTACTTCTTCTTCACCGCGCTGCTGAACGTCAACCTGCCTGCCGGATGGATGCGCTCACTCACCTGATCCAGGGCTTCGGCGTGGCGCTGCAGCCGATGAACCTGCTGTGGGGTTTCGTCGGCGTGACGCTCGGCACCTTTGTCGGCGTGCTGCCCGGCGTCGGGCCGGCGCTCACGGTGGCGATGCTGCTGCCGCTCACGGTGAAGCTCGACCCGACCGGCGCGCTCATCATGTTCGCCGGCATCTACTACGGCGCGATGTTCGGCGGCTCGACGACCACCATCCTGCTCAATACGCCGGGCGAATCGGCGTCCATCGCGACGGCGCTGGAAGGCAACAGGATGGCGCGGGCGGGCCGCGCCGGCCCGGCGCTCGCCACGGCCGCGATCGGCTCGTTCGTCGCCGGCACGCTGGCCACGATCCTGCTCACGCTGGTGGCGCCGCTGATCGTCGACCTCGCGCTGAAATTCGGCCCGGCGGAATACTTCGCGCTCATGGTGTTCGCCTTCATCACGGTGTCGGCGGTGCTGGGCGCCTCGACGGTGCGCGGGCTGACCAGCCTGTTCCTCGGCCTGCTGCTCGGCCTCGCCGGCATCGACAGCCAGACCGGCCAGGCGCGCTTCGCCTTCGGCGTGCCGGAGCTGCTCGACGGCATCGACGTGGTGGTGATGGCGGTCGGCCTGTTCGCGGTCGGCGAGGCGCTGTACATGGCTGCTTATGCCAGCTCGTCGAGCGAAACGGTGCAGCGGGTATCGGGCTCGCTCTGGATGTCGAAGGAAGACTGGAAGCGCTCGCTGCCCGCGTGGCTGCGCGCCACGGCGATCGGCTTTCCGTTCGGCACCATTCCCGCGGGAGGGTCCGAGATCCCGACGTTCCTGTCGTACGCGACCGAGAAGAAGCTGAGCCGGCATCCGCACGAGTTCGGCCGCGGCGCGATCGAGGGCGTCGCCGGGCCCGAGGCGGCGAACAACGCGGCGGCGACCGGCGTGCTGGTGCCCTTGCTCACCCTGGGCATACCGACGTCCGCCACGGCCGCCATCCTGCTCGGCGCGTTCCAGAACTACGGCCTGCAGCCGGGACCGACGCTATTCCAGTCGCAGGCGAACCTGGTGTGGGGCCTCATCGCCAGCCTGTACGTCGGCAACGTCATGCTGCTGATCCTCAACCTGCCGCTGATCGGCATCTGGGTGAAGGTGCTCAGCATCCCGAAGCCGCTGCTCTACGGCGGCATCCTGGTGTTCTCGACGCTCGGCGCGTACAGCCTGCACCAGTCGTGGGTCGACCTCGTCACGCTCTACGTCTTCGGCCTGCTCGGCTTCGCCATGCGGCGCTGGGACATCCCGGTCGGCCCGGCGGTGATCGGCCTGATCCTCGGCCCGCTGGCGGAGACCCAGTTCCGCCGCGCGCTGTCGATCAGCCAGGGCGATGCGAGCGTGTTCATCACCCAGCCGATCTCGGCTTCCCTCCTCGCCCTCACGCTGCTGCTTGCGGTGGGCCCATGGGCCTACCGCCGCATTCGGACGTGATCGTCGTCGGCGCGGGCGCCGCCGGCTTGGCGGCCGCCGACGAGCTCCTGCGCCAGGGCGCGCGCGTGCTGGTGCTCGAGGCGCGCGAGCGCGTCGGCGGCCGCTGCTTTACGCGCCGCATGGCGGGGGTCGACATCCCGATCGAGCTGGGCGCGGAGTTCATCCATGGCGAGGCCGAGGTCACTTACGCGCTGCTCAGGCGAGCCGGGCTGCGCGCCATCAACTCCGTGCGCGAGCAGCGCTACCTCGCCGGCGGTCGCCTGCAGAAGGTCAATGCTTTTACCGAGGCGCAGCGCGCCGTCGACGAGGTGAAGCTGGAGCAGGATGTGTCGTTCGAGCGCCTGCTGGCCCAACGCGCCCTGCCGGCGAAAACCAGGACCTTCGCCCGGATGATGGTGCAGGGCTTCGACGCGGCGGACCCGCGGCGCGTGAGCGCGCAGTCCATAGTCGAGGAGTGGGGCGGCGCCTCGCTGGGCGCATCGCAGCCGCGGCCGCAGGGCGGCTACGGCGCGCTGATGGACTGGCTCGCCCTGTCGATCGTCGACCGCGGAGCGGAGCTGCGGCTCGGCATGGACGTTAGACGGATCTCATATGGGCGCCGGGGCGTCACGGTGGCCGGGACGTTTCTCGGCAAGGGGTGCGTCGTGCGCGCGCCGCGCGCCATCGTCACGCTGCCCATCGGCACGTTGCACGGCTTCCCGGAGAAGCGTGCCGCGCTGCGCAAGCTCGCTTCGGGCCCGGTGATTCGCGTGGCGATGCGCTTCAGGCAGGCCTTCTGGGAGAAGCGCGCGGCGGGCGTGGCGTTCTTTCATTCGCCGGGCGCGGCCTTCCCGACCTTCTGGACTCCCCTGCCGATGCGCGCGCCGGTGCTCACTGCGTGGGCCGGCGGCCCGAAGGCGGCGCGCCTCACCGGCTCGTCCGAGCGAACGCTTGTTCGCGCGGCGCTGGCCAGTGTGAGATCGGTATTGGGAGAAGCAGACGGGCTCGCCGCGGTCTATGTGCAGGACTGGCAGCGCGACCAGTACTCGCGCGGGGGGTACAGCTACGTGCTGGTGAGCGGCGAAGGCGCGCGCGAGGAGCTGGCGGCGCCGATCGGCGACAGGGTGTTCTTCGCCGGCGAAGCGACCGACAGTGAAGAGGCGGGCACGGTGGCCGGCGCGCTGCGCAGCGGGATCCGCGCAGCGCGCGAGGCGTTGCGGTAAGGCGACTACTTGGAGCCGGCCGGTGCCGGCGACTTGCTCGCCGAGCCGCTCGACGATCCGGAAGCCGACCCGCTCGCGCTGCCGGAGGTCGTTCCGGAAGGAGTGGACGATCCGCTGGCGGCGCTGCCGCTGCGCGCCTTGTCGCGTTCCACGCTCGAGCCGGCGCCGGCGTTGTTGTCGCGGTCGCAGGCGGTCATGCCCAGGGCGAGGACGGCTGCGGCGAGGGCGGCGGTAAGGGTTTTGTATGTCACGAGGTCATCTCCTTTTGTGATGGGAACAGCGCCCGTCACAAAGCAAGGCTGATGCCTCGCGCCCGTCAATGAAACTGTGAAAAAGCCTTCGCGGGCCGCGTTACGCCGCGGCGCGGTCGGCGCGCTTGCGCTCGTGTTCCTTGAGGTGGCGCTTGCGCAGGCGGATGGACTGCGGGGTGATCTCGGCGAGCTCGTCGTCGCCGATGAACTCGACGGCGTACTCGAGCGTGAGCGCGATCGGCGGGGTGAGGTCGATCGCCTCGTCCTTGCCCGAGGCGCGGATGTTGGTGAGCTGCTTGGTCTTGATCGGGTTGACGACGAGGTCGTTGTCGCGCGTGTGGATGCCGACGATCATGCCCTCGTACACCGGGTCGCCGGGGCTGACGAACATGCGGCCGCGCTCCTGCAGCTTCCACAGCGCGTAGGCGACCGCGACGCCGTCGTCCTGCGACACGAGCACGCCGTTGCGGTGCTCCTCGAGCTCGCCCTTGGCCGGGGCGTAGTCGTCGAAGATGTGGCTCATGATGCCGGTGCCGCGCGTCATGGTCATGAACTGGCCCTGGAAGCCGATGAGGCCGCGGGCCGTGATGCGGTAGTCGAGCCTCACGCGGCCCTTGCCGTCGGGCTGCATGTCCAGGAGCTCGCCGCGCCGGCGGCCGAGCTCTTCCATGACGACACCCTGGTGGGCTTCCTCGACATCCACGGTCAGCACTTCATAGGGCTCGCAGCGCACGCCGTCGATTTCCTTGAATACCACCCGCGGACGCGACACGGCGAGCTCGTAGCCCTCGCGCCGCATGTTCTCGAGCAGGATGGTGAGATGCAGCTCGCCCCGGCCATGCACGATGAACGTGTCGGTATCGGCCGGGTACTCGACCCGCATCGCCACGTTGCTCTTGGTCTCGCGCTCCAGGCGCTCGCGGATCTGCCGGCTGGTGACGTACTTGCCTTCCTTGCCGGCGAGCGGCGAGGCGTTGACGAGGAAATTCATCGTCAGCGTCGGCTCGTCGACCTTGAGGAGCGGCAGCGCGTCGGGGTGCTCGAGATCGGTGAGCGTGGTGCCGATGCTCACTTGGTCGATGCCGTTGATCAGCACGATGTCGCCGGCCTCGGCCTCGTCCACCTGCACGCGCTCGAGGCCCTCGAACATCAGGACCTGGTTGACCTTCGCTTTCACCGGCGCCGCATCGCCGTGCAGGACAAGCACCTCCTGCGCGGCGCGCAGGCGCCCGCGGCGCACGCGGCCGATGCCGATCTTGCCGACGTAGCTCGAATAATCCAGCGAGCAAATCTGCAGTTGCAGGGGCGCTTCGGGATCCTCGTCGCGCATCGGCACGTGCTTCAGGATGGCCTCGAAAAGCGGCGCCATGTCGGTGCCACGCTCTTGCGTGTTGGACGCCCACCCTTCCAGCGCGGAGGCGTAGATCACCGGGAAGTCGAGCTGGTCCTCGGACGCGCCGAGCTTGTCGAAGAGGTCGAAGGTCTGGTTCACCACCCAGTCGGGGCGCGCGCCGGGGCGATCCACCTTGTTCACCACCACGATCGGCTGCAGGCCG
>DASSPL010000003.1:0-2526 GCA_035699685.1 Burkholderiales bacterium
CCTGCTGGAGAGCGAGCTCTTCGGCCACGAGCGCGGCGCCTTCACCGGCGCCCAGGCGATGCGCCGCGGGCGCTTCGAGCAGGCCGAGGGCGGCACGCTCTTCCTGGACGAGATCGGCGACATGCCGCCGGACCTGCAGACTCGCCTCTTGCGCGTGCTCTCCGACGGCCAGTTCTACCGCGTCGGCGGCCACACGCCGCTCGCCGCAAACGTGCGCGTGATCGCGGCGACCCACCAGGAGCTCGAGGCGCGCGTGCGCCAGGGCCTCTTCCGCGAAGACCTCTACCACCGCTTGAACGTGATCCGCCTGCGGCTGCCGGCGCTGCGCGAGCGCCGCGAGGACATCCCCATGCTCGCGCGCCACTTCCTCGCCAAGAGCGCGCGCGAGCTCGGCGTCGACGGCAAGCGCCTCACCGAGGCGGCGTTGCAGTTCTTCGCCGCGCAGGAGTGGCCGGGCAACGTGCGCCAGCTGGAGAACGTCTGCCACTGGGTCACGGTGATGGCGCCCGGGCAGGTCGTGGATGTCGCCGACCTGCCGCCGGAGGTGCGCGGCGAGACCCCCTCGGCGGCGGCCGCGGAGAGCGACTGGCGCCGCCAGCTGGAGCGCGAGGTCGCCAGCCGGCTCGCGCGCGGCGAGACCGGCATCGCCGACTCGCTCACCCGCGACTTCGAGGCGGCGCTCATCGCCAAGGCGCTGCAGCACACCGGCGGGCGGCGCATCGAGGCCGCCACGCTGCTGGGCATCGGCCGCAACACCCTCACTCGCAAGGTCCAGGACCTCAAGATCGACACCAAGGACTGAAGTGGCTGGCGGGAGCAAGAGGCTTTGGAACGCAGATGGCCGCAGATGACCCCGCGCAGATGACCGCAGATGAAAGCCTGTGGGTTGAGTCATGCGAGCGGCGTCACGAATTCCACGCACGCGCCAAGACCGTCCGGTACTCATCTGCGGTCATCTGCGGAGCTCTTATCTGCGGCCATCTGCGTTGACCGATTTGAGCCCGGGATACGCACGACCTGCCTACTTGCCGTAGCGCTTCTCGAAGTCCGCCGGGGAAAGGGCAGGGCTCTCGTGGAAGCCCTGGTACTCGTCGCAACCGAGCGCGCGCAGGGATTCGAACTGCGCGGCAGTCTCCACGCCCTCGGCCACGACCGAGAGCTTGAGCGAGTGCGCCATGGCGAGGATCGCGCGGATGATGGCCTCGTCGTTGGGGTCCGCCTCGATGTCGCGCACGAAGGAGCTGTCGATCTTGATCGCGTCGACCGGCAGGCGCTTCAAGTAGGAGAGCGACGAGTAGCCGGTGCCGAAGTCGTCGATGGCGATGCCGGCCCCGAGGGCGCCCAGGCGCTGCAGGATCGCCGCCTTCTCGCCGACGTCCTTCATGAGATGGCTCTCGGTGAGCTCGAGCTCCAGGCAGGAGGCCTCGAGGCACGCCACGTGCAGCGACTCCGACACCGCGCGCAGCAGCCGCTCGCCGTCGGCGAGCTGGTCCACCGACAGGTTCACGGAGATGCGCAGCCCCGGCTTCACGCGCTTCTGCCACAGCTGCACCTGCATGCACGCCGTGCGGATCACCCACTCGCCTATGGGGACGATGAGCCCCGAGTCCTCGGCCACGTCGATGAATTTTTCCGGCGCGAGCAGGCCGCGGCGCGGATGCTGCCACCGCACCAGGGCCTCGACGCCGACGAGCTCGCCCGCGAGCGTCATGCGCGGCTGGTAGTGCAGCACCAGCTCGTTGCGCTTGAGCGCCAGGCGCAGGTAGCTCTCCACCGAAAGCCGCTCCTGGGCGCGGGCGTTCATTTCCGGCGAGAAGAACTGGTAGTTGTTGCGACCCTTCTCCTTGGCGAAGTACATCGCCACGTCGGCGTTCTTCATGAGCGTGGCGCTGTCGCGCCCGTCGGCCGGATACAGGCCGATGCCGATCGAGCACGAGGTGGTGAGCGGCTGGCCCTCGATCAGCATGGGGGCGGCCATGGCAGCGATCATCTTCTCGGCGACCTGCTGCGCGCCCTCGTCGTCGTCGTCGCGCAGGTTTTCCAGGATCACGGCGAACTCGTCGCCGCCGAGCCGGGCCACGGTGTCGGAGGCGCGCACGCAGGCGGTGAGCCGCGAGGCCACGCCCTTCAGCAGCTGGTCGCCGGCGTGGTGCCCGAGGGAGTCGTTGATGGTCTTGAAGCGGTCCAGGTCGATGAACATGAACGCGAAGCCCGACTGGTGGCGAGCCGCGTTGACCACCGCCTGCTCGAGGCGGTCGTGCAGGAGCACCCGGTTCGGCAGGCCCGTGAGCGCGTCGCGCGTGGCGAGGTACTCGGCGCGCTCCTCGGCGCGCTTGCGCTTGCTCACGTTGGTGGAGGTCCCGGTCATGCGCAGCGCCCTGCCGTCCTCGTCGCGCTGCGTGACCTTGCCGCGCGAGTGGATCCAGATCCACTCGCCGGACGCGTCGCGCACGCGGTACTCGCAGTCGAACTCGCCGCTCACGCCGCGCGCGGTGTTGCCGAGCGCCGCGCGGAACACCTCGCGGT
>DASSPL010000004.1:0-2335 GCA_035699685.1 Burkholderiales bacterium
GACGAGGCGAAGAAGGTCGCCGAGGAGCTGCGCCAGTGGGTGGCGAAGGAGATCGGCCCGATCGCCAAGCCGAGGGACATCCGCTTCGGCGACAACCTGCCGAAGACGCGCTCCGGCAAGATCATGCGGCGCCTCCTACGCGCCATCGCCAAGGGCGAGCAGATCACCCAGGACGTCTCGACGCTGGAGAATCCGCAGATCCTGGAGCAGCTGAGGCAGTCGCAGTAACCGCAAGGCGCTAGAATGGGCGCCCCCGGAGAGATGGCCGAGCGGCTTAAGGCGCACGCTTGGAAAGCGTGTATGCGTTAATAGCGCATCGTGGGTTCGAATCCCACTCTCTCCGCCACCGCTTTCCTTCCCTCGCTTCGTCTGCTCCCCGCCGCTGCCGTTTGTGCAGTGCGGCAGGCGTTTTGCGATTTGCATCAAAGCGCAATTGATGTAAGCATCGCGGCGCGGAACTTAAGAAAACCCGTACCTGCAAAAAAGAGGGGGAGGCCCGAATTGCAGCTGACAGAAAAGCACCGGGAGTACTGGCGTAAAAACCTCGTGATCACGACGATCCTCATGATCGTCTGGTTCGTCGTCACCTTCGTCGAAGGGTGGTACGCGAGGGAGCTCAACAACATCACATTCCTCGGCTTCCCGCTCGGCTTCTACATGTCGGCGCAGGGCTCGCTGATCGTCTACGTGGTGATCATCTTCATCTACGCCCGCTACATGAACAACCTGGACCGGGTCTACGGCGTGCACGAGGGGGACGACTAATGAGCGCAGTGATTTCGGAAAACCGGGCTTTCTTCAACCAGCTCAAGAAGTACTACGGCCTCTACACCGGCGGCTTCATCGCCTTCGTCCTCCTGCTGGCGGTCGCCGAGCAGCTCGGCATGTCGCGCCAGTGGATCGGCTACTGGTTCCTCTTCGCCACGATCGGCCTGTACGCCCTCATCGGCATCATGAGCCGGACCGTCGACGCGGCGGAGTACTACGTCGCCGGACGGCGCGTGCCGGCGTTCTTCAACGGCATGGCGACCGGCGCGGACTGGATGAGCGCGGCGTCGTTCATCGGCATGGCCGGCACGCTGTACCTCGCCGGCTTCGACGGCCTCGCCTTCGTCATGGGCTGGACCGGCGGCTACGTGCTGGTGGCGCTGTTCCTCGCGCCGTATCTGCGCAAGTTCGGCCAGTTCACCATTCCGGACTTCCTCGGCGCGCGCTACGGCGGCAACATCGTGCGCTCGATCGGCATCTTCTCCGCCATCCTGTGCTCGTTCACCTACGTGGTGGCGCAGATCTACGGCGTGGGCATCATCACCAGCAAGTTCACGGGTCTCGAGTTCGGCATCGGCGTGTTCGTCGGCCTGGCCGGCATCCTGGTGTGCTCGTTCCTCGGCGGCATGCGCGCGGTCACCTGGACGCAAGTGGCGCAGTACATCATTCTGATCATCGCCTACCTCACCCCCGTGGTCTGGCTCGGCGTGAAGCACACCGGCATTCCGGTTCCGCAGTTTGCGTACGGCCCGACGCTGCAGAAAGTCGGCGACCTCGAGAAGAAGATCACCGCCGATCCGAAGGAGCAGGAGGCACGCGGCCTCGCGAAGGCCGCCGCGTCGGAGGCGGCGAGCGCGCTCAAGGATCCGGTCAAGGCGGCCAGCGAGCGGCGGGCCGCGCTGGAGCAGCGCCTGGCCAAGGCGAAGTCCGACAACGCGCCCGACCATGTGCAGAAGTCGATCGAGCAGGCACTCAACAACACGCCCACCGATCCGGCGAAGGCGCAGGAGTACTGGTCGGCGCGGCGCAACCTCGGCGCAAACGCCAACCCGCCGCGGCCGCACGCCACGCCGTTCCCCGGCGCCAACGAGCAGGCGCGCGACATCGCGCGGCGTAACTTCCTCGGCATCGTGTTCTGCATGATGTTCGGCACCGCGGCGCTGCCGCACATCCTGATGCGCTATTACACGACGCCGAGCGTGCGCCAGGCTCGCCAGTCGGTGTTCTGGTCGCTGTTCTTCATCTTCCTCCTGTACTTCACCGCGCCGTGCCTCGCGGTACTCGCGAAGTACGACGTCTACTCGAACCTGGTGGGAAGCCAGTTCGCACAGCTGCCGGCCTGGGCGGCAGCGTGGCGGCTGGTGGACCCGGCGCTATTGACGATCACCGACCTCAACTTCGACGGCATCGTGCAGCTCGCGGAGATCGCGATCGGCGGCGACATCATCGTGCTGGCGACGCCGGAGATCGCGGGGCTGCCTTACGTGGTATCCGGTCTTGTGGCGGCGGGCGGCCTGGCCGCGGCGCTCTCCACCGCCGACGGCCTGCTTCTCACGATCGCCAACGC
>DASSPL010000005.1:0-9533 GCA_035699685.1 Burkholderiales bacterium
CGCGCCGGGCCTCGACCTGCTCGCGCTCGCCATCGGCTCGGAAGGCATGCTGTTCGTCGTCACCGAGGTCACGGTCAAGCTGCTGCCGAAGCCGCAGTGCGCGCGCGTCATCATGGCCTCGTTCGACGACGTCGAGAAGGCCGGCGACGCGGTCGCCGCGGTGATCGCCGCCGGCATCATCCCGGCGGGCCTGGAGATGATGGACCGGCCGGCAACGCATGCGGTGGAGCAGTTCGTCGGCGCGGGCTACGACCTGGAGGCGCAGGCGATCCTGCTGTGCGAGTCGGACGGCACGCCGGCCGAGGTGGAGGACGAGATCGCCCGCATGAAGGCGGTGCTCGAGGCCGCGGGCGCCGTGCGCCTCGCGGTGTCGCGCGACGAGGCCGAGCGGCTGCGCTTCTGGTCCGGGCGCAAGGCCGCGTTTCCCGCGGTGGGGCGCATCTCGCCCGACTACTACTGCATGGACGGCACCATCCCGCGCAAGCGCCTCGGCGAGGTGCTCAACTTCATCGCCGAGATGGAGAAGAAGTACGGCCTGCGCTGCCCGAACGTGTTCCATGCCGGCGACGGCAACCTGCATCCGCTGATCCTGTTCGACGCGAGCCGTGCCGACGAGCTCGAGCGCACCGAGCGCTTCGCCGCCGAGGTGCTGGAGAAATGCGTCGCGGTCGGCGGCACGATCACCGGCGAGCACGGCGTCGGCGTGGAGAAGATCAACCAGATGTGCACGCAGTTCGGCGTGCACGAGCTCGAGCTGTTCCACGCGGTGAAGCGCGCTTTCGATCCGCAGGCGCTGCTCAACCCGGGCAAGGCGGTGCCGACCCTCGCGCGCTGCGCCGAATACGGCCGCATGCACGTGCGGGGCGGCAAGCTGCCGCACCCGGAGCTGCCGCGCTTTTGAGCCTCGGCGAGCTCCAGGAGCGGATCCGCCTCGCCGGCGAGCGCGCCACCCCGTTGCGGCCGCGCGGCGGCGGCAGCAAGGACTTCTACGGCGAGCGGCTGGAGGGCGAGGTGCTCGACACGCGCGTCCACGCCGGTGTATCCGACTACGAGCCGAGCGAGCTGGTCCTCACGGCCCGCTGCGGAACCGCGCTGTCCGAAGTGGAGCATCTGCTCGAAAAGAACGGCCAGTGCCTGCCGTTCGAGCCGCCGCACTTCGGCGCCGCGACCTTCGGCGGCTGCATCGCCGCCGGGCTCTCGGGGCCGCGGCGGGCGAGCGTCGGCGCGCTGCGCGACTTCGTCCTCGGCGCACAGCTGATCGACGGCCGCGGGCGGCTGCTCGCCTTCGGCGGCCGCGTGATGAAAAACGTGGCCGGCTACGACGTCTCGCGCCTGCTCGCCGGGTCCCTCGGCACCCTGGGCGTCATTGCCGAAGCGTCGGTCAAGGTGCTGCCGCGCCCGGCCTGCGAGGTGACGCTGCAGCTGGAGATGCCCGAGGCGCGCGCGCTCGACACGATGAGCCGCCTGGCGGGGCAACCGTTGCCCGTTTCGGCCACCGCCTGGCACGACGGCATGCTGTCGGTGCGCCTGTCCGGGTCCGACAGCGCCGTGCGCGCGGCGCGCTCGAGCATCGGCGGGCAGGAGGTGGCGGACCCGTGGCGCGAGATCCGCGAGCACCGGCACGCGTTCTTCGCCGGTGAAGCGCCCCTTTGGCGCGTCGCCGTGCCCTCGACGGCGCCGGCCCTCGGGCTCGCCGGCGGGCAGCTGATCGAATGGCATGGCGCGCTGCGCTGGCTGCGCGGGCCGTCGTCCGCAGTCCGGGAGGCGGCGCGCCAGCGCGGCGGCCACGCCACGCTTTTCCGTGCCGCCGACAAGTCGGCGGGAGCCTTCACGCCGCTCGCGCCGGCGCAGCTGCGGCTGCACCGCGCGCTGAAAGGCGCCTTCGATCCCGCCGGCATCTTCAGCCGCGGGCGCATGTATGACGCGCTCTAGGTCCTCGCCAGCTTCTTCTTCTGCAGCTCGACGGCGGCGCGCGCCTGGCTCGCGAACTGCGTCTGCGGAAAGCGGGAGAGGAGCTTCGCGTAGAGCTGGATGCAGAGCACCGGCTCGCCGGCTTCGCCGGCTTTCGCCGCCGCCTCGAGCAGCAGGCGTTCCTTCGGATCCGCCGTCGCGGGAAGCGCCGGGGCGGCGGGCACGGCCGGACGCGCCCCGGCGATGAACGTGGCGAAGCGCACCTCGGACGCGCGCTGCCGGTCGGCCCACTTCTCGCGCCAGCGCATGAAAAAGTACACGAACGCGCCGACGAGGCCGATCACCAGGAACCAGGCGAACCCCTTCATGCGAAAAGTATAGCGAGCATGCAGACCGAGCTCGCCGACTTCATCCGCGGCACGCCCGAGGGGCGCGAGGCCGAGGCCATCCTGCGCAAGTGCGTGCACTGCGGCTTCTGCACCGCCACGTGCCCCACCTACCAGGTGCTGGGCGACGATCTCGACAGCCCGCGCGGCCGCATCTATCTCATGAAACGCGCGCTCGAGGGCGCGCCGGTGACCGAGCGGACCCGCCTGCACCTCGATCGCTGCCTGACCTGCCGGGCGTGCGAGACCACCTGCCCCTCCGGCGTCCAGTACGGCAGGCTGGTCGACATCGGCCGCGCGGTGGTCGAGGCCAAGACGCATCGCAGCCCGCGCGATCGCGCGTGGCGCACGGCGCTGGCCTTCGGGCTGACCAAGCCCCGGCTCTTCGGCGCCGCGCTCGCTCTGGGACGCGTTGCCCGGCCGCTCCTTCCGGCGCGGCTCAGGCAAAAGGTCCTGCCGAAGAGGGCGGCGAATCCATGGCCTGCCCCGCGCCACGCCCGCAAGATGCTGCTGCTCGCGGGTTGCGTGCAGCCGGCGCTCGCGCCGTCCATCAACGCCGCGGCAGCCCGCGTGCTCGACCGCATGGGTATTTCCCTGATCGAGGTGCGCGGCGCGGGATGCTGCGGCGCGCTGCGCTTCCACCTCAACTATCAGGAGGAAGGCCGCGACGACATGCGCGGCCTGATCGACGCCTGGTGGCCGGCGGTGGAGAGCGGGCAGGTGGAGGCAATCGTGATGACGGCGAGCGGCTGCGGCGTGACGGTGAAGGAGTATGGGCACCTGCTGGCGCACGATGAGCGCTACCGGGAAAAGGCAGAGCGCATCGCCTCGATCACCCGGGACTTGTCCGAGGTGATCACGCCGCAGAGGGTGCCGGCGGCGAGCCGGAAGGGCAGGGTGGCGTTCCAGTCGCCGTGCACGCTGCAGCATGGCCAGCAGCTGCGCGGGCGCGTGGAGGCCCTGCTGACGCGCGCCGGCTATGAGCTCACCCCGGTCGACGATGCGCACCTGTGCTGCGGCTCGGCGGGCACGTACTCGCTGCTGCACCCGGCAATCTCGATGGAGCTGCGTGAGCGCAAGCTCGCGGCGCTGCAGGCCGGCAGCCCGCCATTGATCGCTACGGCCAATATCGGCTGTCTTGCGCACCTGCAGGCGGCGACGCCGACGCCCGTACGCCACTGGATCGAACTCCTCGACGTAGAATGAAAACCATGAGCGAAGTGGTCCACGTAGCCTGCCCGCACGACTGCCCCGACACCTGCTCGATGCTGGTCACCGTCGAGGAGGGACGCGCGACCAAGATCCAGGGCAACCCGGAAATGCCCTTCACGGAAGGCACGCTGTGCACCAAGGTGTCGTACTACCTCGAGCGCACGTACGCGCCCGACCGCCTGCTGTACCCGATGAAGCGCGTCGGGCGCAAAGGCGAGGGCCGCTTCAGCCGCATTACGTGGGACGAGGCGCTGGACGAGATCGCCGCGCGGCTGAAGGGCTGCGCGGCCGAGAATCCGGAGACCATCCTGCCGTGCAGCTATGCCGGCACCATGGGAATGGCGCAGTACAGCTCGATGGACCGGCGCTTTTTTCACCGCCTGGGCGCCTCGCTCCTCGACCGCACGCTCTGCTCGAGCGCCGGCAAATACGGCCTCAAGGCGACGCTCGGCGGCTCGGTCGGCATGGATCCCGAGCGCTTCGACGAGGCCGAGCTCATCATCCTGTGGGGCGCCAACCCGATCGTCTCCAACCTGCACCTGTGGTCGCGCGTGCAGGCGGCGAAGCGCCGCGGCGCAAGAGTGATCGCCATCGATCCGTATCGCAGCCTGTCGGCGGAGAAGTGCACGCAGCACGTCGCGCTCCTGCCCGGGACCGACGGCGCGCTCGCGCTCGGCATGATGCACGTGCTGGTGCGCGAGGGCTTGCTCGACCGCGACTACATCGCGCGCCACACGCTCGGCTTCGAGCAGCTGCAGAAGCGGCTCGCCGAGTATCCGCCGGAGCGCGTGGCGAAGCTCTGCGGCCTGCAGACCGACGAGATCGTCCGGCTGGCGCGCGACTACGGCACCGCACGGCCGGCGGCCATCCGGCTCAACTACGGCATGCAGCGGCATGCCGGCGGCGGCATCGCCGCGCGCACCATCGCCTGCCTGCCGGCCCTCACCGGCGCGTGGCGCGATGTCGCCGGCGGCCTGGTGCTCACCACGGCGGACTTCTACGGCTTCGACCATGCCGCGCTCGAGCGCCCCGATCTCCTCGGCGCCCGCCGGCCGCGCACCATCAACCACTCGAAGCTCGGCGACGCGCTGACCTCGGCACAGCCGCCGGTCAAGGCCACGATCGTCTACAACAACAACCCGGTCGCGGTGTGCCCGGAATCGGACAAGGTGATCGCCGGGTTCTCGCGCGAGGACCTGTTCACCGTGGTCATCGATCACTTCCAGACCGACACCGCGGACTACGCCGACATCCTCCTCCCGGCGACGACCCAGCTCGAGCACCACGACGTGCACAAGTCCTACGGGCACCTTTACGTCCTGGCCAACAATCCGGCCATCGCGCCGCTGGGCGAATCGCTGCCCAACTCGGAGATCTTCCGGCGCCTCGCGGCGCGCATGGGCTTCGAGGAGCCGTGCTTCCAGGACTCGGACGAGGACCTCTGCCGCACCGCGCTCAGGGGAAAAACCGACTGGGAAGAGCTGAAGCGCGGGGGCTGGAAGCGGCTCGCCGTGCCGCAGCGCTTCGCGCCGTTCGCCGAGGGCGGCTTCCCGACGCCTTCGGGCAAGTGCGAGTTCTACAGCGAATGGCTGGAAAAGCAGGGCATCGACCCGCTGCCCTACTACAACCCGCCGGCCGAAGTGGCGGACGAGAGCCTCGCCGCGCGCTACCCGCTCGCCTTCCTCTCGCCGCCGGCGCGCCACTTCCTCAATTCGAGCTTCGCCAACATGGCCCGCTTCCGCGAGTTCGAGCGCGAACCGCATCTGGACATGCATCCGCAGGACGCGGCGGCGCGCGGTATCCGCGATGGCGACCGGGTGCGCGTGTTCAACGACCGCGGCGAGTACCGGCTGCGCGCGCGCGTGAACGGCAAGCCGCGCCACGGCGTGGTGGTCGCGCCGTCGGTGTGGTGGAAGAAGCACTCGCCCGACGGCCGCAACGCCAACAACGTGACCTCGCAGCGCGTCGCCGACCTCGGCGGCGGCGCCACGTTCTACGACTGCCGCGTCGAAGTAGAGCGTGTCGACGAAGCCCGCGCCTAGCGACCATCACGACGCGCTCACCCAGCTGCCCAACCGGCGGCTGCTCGACGACCGCCTGACCCAGGCGCTGCATCTCGCGCAACGGCGCGACAGCGGCGTGGCGCTCGCGCTGGTCGAGCTGCTCTCGTTCTCCAGGGTGCACGACGCCATGGTCGACGAGGCGGCGCGGCGCCTCGCCCGCGTGGTGCGCAAGGCCGACACGCTCGCCCGCTGGAGCGCCGGGCAGTTCGCCATCGTCATGACGGACGTGCGCGCCGAGGCCCAGTGCCATCCCCTGCTCGAGCGGCTGGTGGCGACGCTCGGCATGGAGGTCGCCATCGGCGTGTCGCTGTTTCCTTCCGACGCCGGCGACGCCGAAGCGCTCGGCCGCAATGCCACGGCGGCGCTCGACCGCGCGCGGCAGCAGGGGCGCGAGCGGATCTGCTTCTACGCCCGATGAAGTGGCTGGTGCTCGGCGTGCTGGTCGCGGCGGCGACGGCGCAGGCGCAAGAGCGGCTGACGGTCGGCTCGAAGCGCTTCACTGAGTCCTACATCCTGGGCGAGGTGCTCGCCCGCGCCAGCGGCGGCGAGCACAAGCCGGGCCTCGGCAACACCGGCATCGTGCTCGCGGCGCTCAAGGCCGGCGCGATCGACGTCTACCCGGAGTACACCGGCACCATCGCCGCGGAGATCGTCCGGCTTCCCGCCAAGTCGTCGCTGGAGGAGATCAATCGCGCGCTCGCCCCGCAGGGTCTCGCGGCCAGCGTGCGGCTCGGCTTCAACAACAGCTACGCGCTCGCCATGCGCGAGGACCGCGCGCAGGCGCTCGGCGTCGCGAGGCTGTCGGACCTCGCGCGCCATCCCACCCTCAGGCTCGGCCTGTCGCAGGAGTTCATCGGCCGCGCCGATGGCTGGGCGGGACTGAAGCAGGCGTATGCACTGCCGCATGGCACGCCGGGCGGCCTCGACCACGGCCTCGCCTACGAGGCGCTCGACGCCGGGCGCATCGACGTCATCGATGTCTATTCGACCGACGCCAAGGTCGCGCGCTACCGGCTGCGCGTCCTCGAGGACGACCGCGGCTTCTTTCCGCGCTACGACGCGGTGCTCCTCTACCGCAGCGATGTCCCGCAGCGCTTTCCGAACGCTTTCCAGGCACTACGCCAGTTGGAAGGCCGCATCAGCGAATCGCAGATGATCCGCATGAACGCCGCGGCGGAGCTGGAAGGACGCAGCTTCGCGCAGGCCGCGGCGATGATGGACGGCGGGGAGGCGAAAGGCGCCCGTCGGACGTTCCTCGGCACGCTGTTCGGGCCGGACTTCGCGCGCCTGACGGCGCAGCACCTGCTGCTGGTCGGGGTATCGCTCGCCGGCAGCATCGTCGCCGGCATCCCCCTCGGCATCGCCGCCGCCAGGCTGCCGCGGCTCGCGCAGCCGATCCTCGCCACGGTCGGCGTGATCCAGACCGTGCCGTCGCTCGCCCTTTTCGCCTTCCTCATCGCCCTGGTCGGCACCATCGGCATGGCGCCCGCCTTGATCGCGCTTTTCCTCTACGCGCTGCTGCCCATCGTGCGCAACACGCACGCCGGCCTGACCGGAATCGGGCGCGGCATGCAGCAGGCCGCGATGGCCCTCGGCCTCACGCCGCGGCAGCGCCTGTGGCTGGTCGAGCTGCCGCTCGCGATGCCGTCGGTGCTCGCCGGCGTCAAGACCTCGGCGGTGATCAACGTCGGTACGGCCACCATTGCGGCGTTCATCGGCGCCGGCGGCTATGGCGAGCGCATTGCCTCGGGGCTGGCGCTGAACGACAGCATCATGCTGCTGGCCGGAGCGGTGCCGGCGGCCGCGCTCGCGCTCCTCGTGCAGGGCGCATTCGAGCTCGGCGAGCGCCGCTTCGGGTGGATGCACCGTACCCGCGCCCGCTAGAATCGATTTGATGCATATCAAAAGCGGTGAGCGCGCTTCTCTCCACAATGCCGCAAACCCGAGGGAGAGAGCGCCATGGAGATCGCTGTGCCCGCACCGGTGCGCGCGGCTGAAACCAACAAGGAAAAATCTATGTCGCAACTGATTGCGGTGCCGCGCGAGAGCGCCCCGGGCGAGAAGCGCGTCGCCACCGTCCCCGAGGTGGTGGAGAAGCTGATCAAGCTCGGCTTCCGTGTCGCGGTCGAGTCCGGCGCCGGCGATGCCGCGAATTTCTCCGACGACTCGTACCGCGCCGCCGGCGCAGAGATCGTCGACGCGGCCCGCGTGTGGTCCGCCGCCGACATCGTCTTCAAGGTGCGCGCGCCGAGCCCGGACGAAGTCGCGTTGATGCGCCCGGGACAGACTCTCGTCGGCTTCATCTGGCCCGCGCAGAACCCTGAGCTGATGCAGAGCCTCGCCGCGCGCAAGGTCACCGTGCTGGCGCTCGACTCGCTGCCGCGCATGCTGAGCCGGGCGCAGAAGATGGACGCGCTGACGTCGATGGCCGGGATCACCGGTTATCGCGCCGTGATCGAGGCGGCGCATCACTTCGGCCGCTTCCTCACCGGGCAGGTCACCGCGGCCGGCAAAGTGCCGCCGGCCAAGGTGTTCATCGCCGGCGCGGGCGTCGCCGGCCTGGCCGCGATCGGCACCGCGGTCGGCCTGGGCGCCATCGTGCGCGCCAACGACACCCGCGCCGAAGTGGCCGACCAGGTGACCTCGATGGGCGGCGAGTTCGTCAAGGTCGACTACCAGGAGGAAGGCTCGGGCGGCGGCGGCTACGCCAAGGTGATGAGCGAGGGCTTCCAGCAGGCGCAGCGCGAGATGTACGCCAAGCAGGCGAAGGACGCGGACATCATCATCACCACGGCGCTGATCCCCGGCAAGCCCGCGCCGCGGCTCATAACGGCCGACATGGTGCGCTCGATGAAGCCGGGCAGCGTGATCGTCGACCTCGCCGCCGAGCAGGGCGGCAATTGCGAGCTGACCGAGCCGGGCAAGGTCGTGGTGAAGCACGGCGTGACCCTCATCGGCTACACCGACCTGCCGAGCCGCCTCGCGCGGCAGTCGTCGACGCTGTACGCCACCAACCTCTTCCGGCTGACCGAGGAGCTGTGCAAGACCAAGGACGGCGTGATCAACGTCAACATGGACGACGACGCCATCCGCGGCCTGACGGTGATCAAGGATGGCACCATCACCTGGCCGCCGCCGGCGCCCAAGCTGCCGGCCCCGGCTGCGAAGCCGGCGGCGAAACCCGCGCCCGCCCCCAAGCACGGGGAGTCGAGCGCCCCGGCCTCCGGCAAGTCGATCGCGATCATGTTCCTGGTCGCCGCGGCGCTGTTCGGGTTCATCGGCGCGTACGCCCCGGCGGCGTTCATCGGCCACTTCACGGTATTCGTGCTCGCCTGCTTCGTCGGCTACATGGTCATCTGGAACGTCACGCCGGCGCTGCACACGCCGCTCATGAGCGTCACCAACGCCATCAGCAGCATCATCGCCATCGGCGCGCTGGTCCAGGTCGCCCCCCCAATAACCAGTTCCATGGACAGGCCCGCCGGCTGGATCATCGGGCTCGCGGTGGTGAGCATCGCGCTGGTCGCCATCAACATGTTCGGCGGCTTCGCCGTCACGCAGCGCATGCTGCAGATGTTCCGCAAATAGGAGGCCGCCATGACCGCCACCCTCTCGACCGTCTCCTACCTCGGCGCCATCATCCTCTTCATCCTGAGCCTCGGCGGGCTGTCGAACCCCGAGACTTCGCGGCGCGGCAACCTGTACGGCGTGATCGGCATGACGATCGCCGTGCTCGCCACGCTGTTCGGCCCGCAGGTCACCCAGGCGGGCTATGCGTGGATCATCGCCGCGTTCGCCGTCGGCGGCGCGATCGGCGTCTACGCGGCGCGCGTGGTGAAGATGACGCAGATGCCCGAGCTGGTCGCGCTGATGCACAGCCTGGTCGGCCTTGCGGCGGTGCTGATCGGTTTCGCCAACTACATCGACCCGGCGGCCACCGGCCACCTGCAGGGCGCCGAGA
>DASSPL010000006.1:0-20774 GCA_035699685.1 Burkholderiales bacterium
AGCGAGTCGGCCACGCCCACCATGGTGGAGCGGTCGAGCCGGGCGGCGACCGCGAGGCGTCCCTGCGTCACGCCCGGATTGGCCTCGATGAGCAGCAGCATGCCGGCTCTGCCGGGCGACAGTTCGCCGACGCTCGCCGCGAAATCGCGGAACACGGCCTGCTGCGCGAGGCGCAGGCGATAGCCGATCAGGCCGGGCAGGATGCCCTGGCGCAGCGCGGGTTTCATTTGGTCGGACGACAAGACGGTTCGCTGGATCGTACACGGAATAGAATTGCGGGTTTTCGAGGATCCCGATGGCCTACGCAATCCCCCTTTGGACGCCGCCCGCGCTGCCGATCGCGGGCTCGAACGACCAGTTCCCCGTGCGCCGCATCTTCTGCGTCGGACGCAATTACGCCGAGCACCAGAAAGAAATGGGCGGCGACGGCCGCGAGACGCCGTTCTTCTTCCTGAAGAGCGAGTTCGCGCTCATGCCCGCATTGAAACCTGAGGGAGGCGAGGTGCACTACCCGGCGAAGACCTCCAACTACCACTACGAGACCGAGCTGGTCGTGGCGCTCCACAAGGGCGGCCGGCGCATCGACGCCAAGCGCGCCAACGATCACATCTACGGCTACGCCGTCGGACTCGACATGACGCGCCGCGACCTGCAGCAGTGGGGCAAGGACCATGGCCGGCCGTGGGACTTCGGCAAGAACTTCGACGAGTCGGCGCCGTGCAGCGAGCTGATTCCCGCGGCGAAGATCGGCCATCCGTCGAAAGGCTCGATCTGGCTGCAGGTGAACGGCAAGCAGCGCCAGAAGGCGGACCTGTCCGACATGATCTGGTCGGTGCCCGAGCAGATCGCCTTCCTTTCGGAGCACTACACGCTCGAGCCGGGCGACGTCATCTTCACCGGCACGCCGGCGGGCGTCGGACCGGTGAAGCCGGGCGACGAGCTTCTTGCCGGCATCGACGGCGTCACCGAGCTGAAGGTGAAGATCTCGCCGGCGTTGTGAAGCTTTACACGTACTTCCGCAGCTCGGCGGCCTTCCGGGTGCGTATCGCGCTCAACCTGAAGGGCCTCGCCTATGAGCCGGTATTCGTCCATCTGGCCAAGGGGCAGCACCGCGAGCGCCCGTACGCGGAGGTCAACCCGCAGGGACTGCTGCCGGCGCTCGAGCTCGACGACGGGACGCGACTCGTCCAGTCGCTCGCCATCATCGAATGGCTGGACGAGCAATATCCGCCGCCGCCGCTCATCCCGAAGGAGCCGCTGGCCCGCGCGCGCGTGCGCTCGCTGTCCTACCTCGTGGCGAGCGAGATCCATCCGCTCAACAACCTGCGCGTGCTGCAGCACCTGAAGCGCGCGCTCGGCCAGAGCCAGGAGCAGATCGACACGTGGTACCGGCACTGGATCGCCGACGGGCTGCAGAAGCTCGAGGCCGAGCTCGCGCGGCCCGGCACCGGCAGGTTCTGCCACGGCGACGCGCCGAGCATGGCCGATTGCTGCCTCGTGCCGCAGATCTTCAATGCCAAGCGCTTCAACAGCGATCTGGCGCCTTATCCGACGACCATGCGCGTGTTCGAGAGCTGCATGAAGCTCGACGCGTTCGACCGCGCGCAACCCTCCAAGCAGCCCGACGCGGAGTAGCCCGATGAGCCTCGCGCCCTACCGGCGGCCCTACGTAGATACGCAGCCGGAATATCTGTTCCCCAAGTACGCCTCCACCGTGAAGCGCTCGCCGCGCCAGCCGCTGGTCGTGCTGCCGCATACCCTTTCGGAGGTCACTGCTCCGGTATTCGGCCACGACGACGTGAAACCCGGTGACAGCGACCTCACCAAGCAGCACAAGGGCGAGCCGCTCGGGGAGCGCATCGTGGTGAGCGGCCGCGTGCTCGACGAGAACGGCAAGCCCGTGCCGAACATCCTGCTGGAGATCTGGCAGGCCAACGCCGCGGGCCGCTACAACCACCGCGTCGACCAGCACGACGCGCCGCTCGATCCCAACTTCACCGGCGCCGGACGGATCCTCACCGACAAGGATGGCCACTATCGCTTCATGACCATCCGGCCGGGCGAGTATCCCTGGCGCAACCATCACAACGCCTGGCGGCCGGCGCACATCCATTTCTCGCTCTTCGGCCAGGGCCTGATGCAGCGGCTGATCACGCAGATGTATTTCCCGGGCGATCCGCTGCTCGATTACGACCCCATGTTCACCTGCGTGGCCGACGCCAAGGCGCGCAATCGCCTGATTTCGACCTTCGACTGGGAGACCACGATCCCGGAATACGCGCTCGGCTACCGCTGGGACATCGTGCTGCGCGGCAGGGAGGAAACGCCGATGGAGAACCGCCGATGAGCCTGCGCGCGAGCACTTCGCAGACCATCGGGCCGTACCTGCGCATCGGCCTGGAATGGATGCAGGTCGAGGACATGGCGCCGAAAGGGGTGGCGGGAGAACGGGTCTCGATCCGCGGGCGGGTCACCGACGCGGACGGCAAACCGGTGAACGACGCCGCAGTGGAAATCTGGCAGGCGAACAGCCATGGCCGCTATGCGCATCCGGAGGACCGGCAGGACAAGCCGCTCGAGCCGAGCTTCCGCGGCTATGGGCGCTCGCTGACCAACGAGCAGGGCGAGTTCCGCTTCAACACCATCAAGCCCGGCCGCGTGCCGGGACCGGGCGGCAAGGCCCAGGCGCCGCACCTCAGCGTCACCCTCTTCATGCGCGGCCTGCTGAAGCAGCTGCAGACGAGGATCTACTTCCCCGACGATCCAGCAAACGCCGACGACCCCGTCCTCGCGCTGGTGCCCGCCGAGCGCCGCTCGACCCTGATCGCCCGGCGCACAGGCGACGGCGTGCTGGAGTGGAACGTGGTGCTGCAGGGCAAGGGCGAGACGGTCTTCTTCGACTTCTGAGCCTCGAGCTCCTCTTCTCGGACGAGCGCTGCGCAGCGGCGCTGAGCGACGACAGTTTCCTGGCGGCCATGGCGAGCTTCGAAGCCGCGCTGGCGCGCGCCTCCGCGCGTCACGGCCGCTTGCCCGTGGCGCACGCCGAGGTCATCTCGAAGGTCTGCCAGGTCGCCCGCTTTGACGCCGCGTCGCTGGCGCGCGAGGGCCGTAGCGGGACGCTCGTCATTCCATTCGTAAAAGCGCTCACCGATCAGGTGGCCGCCGCATCGAAGGAAGCCGCCAAGCACGTGCATGCCGGCGCGACGAGCCAGGATGTGATCGATACAGCCTCCGCAATATGCCTGAGGGCGGCGTGCGCACGTGTCGACGAGCTGTCTGTGCGGCTCGGGGATGCAGCGGCAGCGCTCGCGCGCCGCCACGCGCAGGCGCCAATGGCGGCGCGCACGCTGCTGCAGCCGGCGCTGCCCGTGACTTTCGGCTGGAAGGCGGCGATGTGGCTCGCGCCGCTGTCGCGCTCGGTCGTCGCGCTGCGACGCGCCGTGGGCGAGGCCTGCGTGCTGCAGTTCGGCGGCCCGAGTGGCACGTTGTCTGCGTTCGGCGCCGATGCGCAAAAGATCTCGGCAGCGCTCGCGCAGGAGCTGAATCTTGGAGAGAGCCTGGTGCCCTGGCACAGCGCGCGCGACGGCTTCGCGCGGCTTGGCGCGGAGCTCGCCATCCTCGCCGGGGCGGCGGGCAAGATCGGACGCGATGTCGCGCTGCTCATGCAGCCGGAAGTCGGCGAAGCGGCGGAGGCCGCGGCACCGGGACGCGGCGGCTCGTCCAGCATGCCGCACAAGCGCAATCCGGCGCTCTCCATGCTCGCCCTCGAAGCGGCCCAGCGCGCTCCGGGCCTCGCCGCGACGCTGCTGGCTCAGCTGACACCGGAGCACGAGCGCGGCCTGGGGCAATGGCAGAGCCAGTGGTTCACCCTGCGCGAGCTCGCTTGCAGCACCGCCAGCGGCGTCGCGGCGATGGCGGAGGCGCTCGAAGGACTCGAAGTGAACGCACTGGCGATGCGCAAGAACCTGGAATCGTTGCTCAAGGACCCCGCGAGCGAGCCAGCCGGCGCGGCGGGCGCGATGATCGAGCAGGTGCTGGCCGACTGGGCTAGCGCGCGCGAAAGCGCTGCTTCAGCTCGTCGCTGATCATCTGTCCCTTCATCGGCGTGCCAGGCCCGTCGACATAGCGGCCCCACACGCGCGTTTCCTTCGCCTTTGCGAGCGCAGTGCCATCCGCGCGCACGATGTCGTGCTCGACCACGAAGGACTTGCCGCCGAATCGCGCTATGCGCGAGCGGACCTCGCAGCGGTCGCCGTGCAGCGCCGGAGCGAGGAACTGGCACTCCGCCGACACGAGCGGCATCGCCATGTGGTTCTCCTTCATCCACTTCGGCCCGAGGCCCGCCGACTCGAAAAGGGCCCAGCTGGCCGCGTCGACCCAGCGGAAGTACGTCGGATAGAAAATGATGCCGGCCGGATCGCAGTCGCCCCAGTGAACCTGGCACGGGAACGCGTTGACGGTCGAGTGGAATTCGTCGCTCATGAAGGGCGCGATTATAGGGCCGCCATTGACACGTCTCCGCGCTGTGGGCAGACTCCCACTCTCCGCGCCGATTTGATCGTTCAGCTTGCGGGCGCGTAACAAATCCCGCTAAAGAGACCGATGCTCGAAAAGCTGCTCGCGGAAAAAATCCTGCTGCTGGACGGTGCCATGGGCACCATGATCCAGCGCGCGCGCCTCGCCGAGGAGGACTACCGCGGCGCGCGCTTCCGCGACTGGCCGCGCGAGCTGCGCGGACACAACGATCTGCTTTCGCTCACCCAGCCGCGGCTGGTGCGCGACATCCACGCCCAGTACCTGCAGGCGGGCGCGGACATCATCGAGACCAACACGTTCAATTCGACGAGCGTCGCGCTCGCCGACTACGGCATGGAGACGTACGCGCGCGAGCTGAACCGGGCGGCCGCCGAACTGGCGCGCGATGCGGTGCGCGAATGGACCACGCCCGAGCGGCCGCGCTTCGTCGCCGGCGTGCTCGGACCGACCAACAAGACGGCGTCGATCTCGCCCGACGTCAACGACCCCGGCTTCCGCGCCATCGATTTCGACGGGCTGGTGGCGGCATACACGGAGGCGATCGAGGGGCTGCTCGACGGCGGGGTCGACCTGATCCTGGTCGAAACGGTGTTCGACACGCTGAATGCCAAGGCGGCGCTGTTCGCGATCGACAGCACGTTCGAGCGGCGCGTCCAGCGCCTGCCGGTGATCGTCTCCGGCACCATCACCGACGCTTCGGGCCGCACGCTCTCCGGACAGACGGCCGAAGCCTTCTACAACTCCGTCCGGCACGCCCGGCCGCTCGCCGTCGGCCTCAACTGCGCGCTGGGCGCCAAGGAGCTGCGCCCGCACGTCGAGGAGCTTGCGCGCATTGCCGAGTGCCACACCTCCTGCCATCCGAACGCCGGGCTGCCGAATGCGTTCGGCGAGTACGAGGACACACCCGAATCGATGTCGCGCCAGCTCGGCGAGTGGGCGCGCGAAGGCTGGATCAACATCGCCGGCGGCTGCTGCGGCACCACGCCGGAGCACATCGCTGCCATGCTCGACGCGCTGCGCGCCGTGGCGCCGCGGCGGCCGGCGCCACGGCCGCCCGCCCTGCGCCTGTCCGGCCTCGAGCCCTTGAACGTGGACGAGAAGTCGCTCTTCGTTAACGTCGGCGAGCGCACCAACGTCACCGGCTCACGCGCCTTCGCCCGCATGATCCTCGCCGGCGACTACGCCGGCGCGCTCGCCGTGGCGCGCCAGCAAGTGGAGAACGGGGCGCAGGTGGTCGACGTCAACATGGACGAGGCGATGCTCGACTCGCAGAAGGCGATGACCACGTTCCTGAGCCTGCTCGCCGTGGAGCCCGACATCGCCCGGGTGCCGCTGATGCTCGACAGCTCGAAGTGGAGCGTGATCGAGGCCGGGCTCAAGTGCGTCCAGGGCAAGCCGATCGTCAACTCGATCTCGATGAAGGAAGGCGAGGCCGAGTTCCTGCGCCAGGCGACGCTGGCGAGGCGCTATGGCGCCGCCGTGGTGGTGATGGCCTTCGACGAGCAGGGGCAGGCCGACAGCCTGGAGCGGCGCATCGCGATCTGCCGGCGCGCGTACGACCTTCTCACGGGAATCGGCTTTCCGGCCGAGGACATCGTCTTCGATCCGAACATCTTCGCCATCGCCACCGGCCTGGAAGAGCACGCGCGCTACGCCATCGACTTCATCGAGGCGGTGCGCTGGATCCGCGCCAACCTGCCCGCAACGAAGATCTCGGGCGGAGTGTCCAACCTGTCGTTCTCGTTCCGCGGCAACGACGCGGTGCGCGAGGCGATGCACACCGCATTCCTTTATCACGCCATCGCCGCGGGCCTGTCGATGGGAATCGTCAATGCCGGCCAGCTCGGCGTCTACGAGAAGCTCGATCCGGAGCTGCGCGAGCGGGTGGAGGACGTGATCTTCAACCGGCGCGCGGATGCCACCGAGCGGCTGATCGAGCTTGCCGGCCGCGTCAAGACGGGCGCCCGGGAGACCGGGCGCGATGAGGCGTGGCGCTCGGGCAGCGTGGAGGAGCGCCTCGCGCACGCGCTGGTGAACGGCATTTCCGCCCACGTCGTCGCCGACACGGAGGAGGCGCGGCGCAAGTACCCGCGCCCCATCCAGGTGATCGAGGGCCCGCTGATGGACGGCATGAACGTGGTCGGCGATCTGTTCGGCGCCGGCAAGATGTTCCTGCCGCAGGTCGTGAAGTCCGCGCGCGTCATGAAGCAGGCGGTGGCCCACCTCGTGCCCTTCATCGAGGCCGAGAAGGCGAAGAGCGGCGCCGCGCCCAGCGCCAAGGGCCGCATCGTGCTCGCCACCGTGAAGGGCGATGTACACGACATCGGCAAGAATATCGTCGCGGTCGTCCTCCAGTGCAACAACTACGATGTACTGAACCTCGGTGTCATGGTCCCCGCGCAGACGATCCTGGAGACGGCGGTGAAGGAAAAGGCGGACGCGGTGGGGCTCTCCGGGCTGATCACGCCGTCACTCGAGGAGATGGCGCACGTCGCGCACGAGATGGAGCGGCTCGGCATCAGGCTGCCGCTCCTTATCGGCGGCGCCACCACTTCGCGCGCGCACACCGCGGTTAAGATCGCCCCGAACTACTCGGGGCCGGTGGTCTATGTGCCGGATGCCTCGCGCAGCGTTCCCGCCGTGCAGGGACTGCTGTCCGATTCGCGCGATGCCTATGTGGCGGAGGTGCGCGCCGACTACGAGAAGATCCGCGCCCAGCATGCGCAGAAAGCCGGCCCGGGGCCGCTGCACGCGATCGCGGAAGCTCGCCGGCGCGGCCATGCCACCGACTGGGCGAGCTACGCACCGCCGCGGCCGCGGTTCATCGGGGTGCGCGCGCTGCGCCGCTACCCGGTTGCCGAGCTCATCGACTATATCGACTGGGGGCCGTTTTTCCAGGCGTGGGAGCTGTCGGGCGCGTATCCGAAGATCCTCGACGACGCCGTGGTCGGCGCAGAAGCGCGCAAGCTGCTCGCCGAGGGGCGGGCGATGCTCGCGCGCATAGTCGAGGAGGAGTGGGTGGAGATGAGCGGCGTCTTCGGTCTCTTCCCCGCCGCGCAGGTCGAAGGCGACGACATCCAGCTCTATGCCGACGAGGCTCGCGAGAAAGCGCTCATGACCTGGCACAACCTGCGCCAGCAGAATCACAAGCCGCAGGGCCGCGCGAACCTCTGCCTCGCCGACTTCATCGCGCCGAAGGCGAGCGGCGTGCCCGACTGGGCCGGCGCCTTCGCGGTTTGCGCCGGCGGCATCGACGAGCGCGTGCGCGCGTTCGAGGCCGATCACGACGACTACAACGCCATCATGCTGAAGGTGCTGGCCGACCGCCTGGCGGAAGCCTTCGCCGAGCGCCTCCACGAGCGGGTGAGGCGCGAGTTCTGGGCCTACGCGCCCGAAGAACAGCTCCGCGGAGCGGAGCTCATCGCGGAGCGCTATCGCGGCATTCGCCCGGCGCCCGGCTACCCGGCATGCCCGGACCACACGGCAAAGGGGGACCTTTTCCGGCTGCTGGAGGCGGGCCGCAACGCGGGCATGCAGCTCACCGAGTCATTCGCCATGCTGCCGGCCGCGGCGGTGGCCGGCTTCTATCTCTCGCATCCGGACGCGGCCTATTTCGCCGTGGGCAAGATCGGCCGCGACCAGGTCGAGGACTATGCGCGGCGCAGCGGCAAGACGGTGCAGGAGGCGGAGAAATGGCTCGCGCCGAACCTCGCCTACGATCCGGCGGCAGCCCGCATCGGCGCATCGCTATAATCCGCGCATGGGAAAAGGTGACAAACGCACGCGGCGCGGCAAGATCTACAAGGGTAGCTACGGCAAGAAGCGGCCGCAGCGTCTGAAGAAGAAGAACAAGAAACCCGCCTGATCACTCCTCGCGGCGGCCGACCGGCAGCCCGAGCGCCTTGAGCTTGCGGTAGAGGTGGGTGCGCTCGAGCCCCGAGCGCTCGGCGACGCGCGACATGCTGCCGTGCTCGCGAACCAGCAGGTTCTCGAAGTAGACGCGCTCGAATGCCTCGCGCGCCTCGCGATAGGGACGGTCTAGCGCCACCTCGGGCAGGGTGGCCGGCGCGCCGCGCGCGGCGAGCACCCGCTCCACGTCGTGCAGGGCGATCTCCTCGTCGAGCGCGGTGAACGCGAGGTCCTTCACCACGCTTTCCAGCTCGGCCAGGTTGCCCGGCCAGGAGTGGTGCCGCAACGCGTTCAGCGCGGCGATCGAAAGCCGTCGCGGCGGCGACACGCGCGCCTCGACCACCTGCGCAAGCATGAGCGAAGCCAGGTCCGGCACGTCCTCGGCGAATTCGCGCACCGCCGGCAGCTTCAGCGTCAGCTCGGCAAGCCGCAGGCACAGGTCGGGGTCGAATTCGTGCTTCTCGACCAGCGTGCGCGCGTCGACCGGCGAATACGACACGATGCGCGCCTTGTACTTGTCGCAGCGCGGCAGCAGGAACTCGAGATGGCGCTGCTCGGCGCGCTCCAGGCGGCTGAGATCCGGCAGGAACAGCACCCCGCCGCCCGCCTTGGCCAGCAGCTCGGACGGCGGCTCCGCCAGGCTGTCCGCGCCGGAGATGAACGGCGCCCCCGCCGGCACCAGCAGGCGGGCAAAGAGCTCGGCCCTCATGCCGCGCTCGCCGCGCAGCATGAGTGGCGCGGCGAGCTGCGCGAGCTGCGACAGGCGCTTCTTCGCGTCGGCCAGCGCACCCGAACGGCCGAGCGCGGCGAGCGTGAGCTGCGGCGCCTGGGTCGCCTCCGGGTTGCGCAGCGCGCGCTTCACCGTCGCGAGCAGGCGCTGCAGGGCGATCGGCTTCTCCAGGAAGTCGAGCGCGCCGATGCGGGTCGCCTCGACCGCGGTCTCGATCGTCGCGTGGCCCGACATCATCACGACCGGCATCGTCAGCTGGCCGCTCGCCGCCCATTCCTTGAGCAGCGTGATGCCGTCGGTGTCCGGCATCCAGATGTCGAGCAGCACGAGGTCCGGGCGGCCGCGCTCGCGGATGCGGCGCGCATCGCCGGCGCTCTCGGCGAGCGCCACCTGGTGGCCTTCATCCTCGAGGATCTCGGAAAGCAGCTCGCGGATGCCGACTTCGTCGTCGACGACGAGGATCTGGGCCATCGCTACGCGGCCTTGGCCAGAGGCAGGAGCACGGTCACCGACGCGCCGCTTGCCGGCCGGTTCTCGATCGCGACGCTGCCATGGTGCTCGTCGATGATCTTCTTCACGATGGCCAGGCCGAGGCCGGTGCCGCGCGGCTTGGTGGTCACGTAAGGCTCGAAAATACGCGCGATCATTTCCTCCGGAAAGCCGCCGCCGTTATCGGAGACGGCGAGCCGAACGCCGTCTGCCGCCAGCTCGGTACGCACTTCGATCGCCGGAGCGCGCGCGGTGGCGCGCATATTCTCCAGCGCGTCCTGGGCATTTTGCACCAGGTTATGGATGACCTGACGGATTTGCATTCCATCGGCCCATACCGGCGGCAGATCGCCGGCGAGGCGCTTGGAGACCGGCACGCGCGAGTTCTCGTACAACGCCAGCACTTCGGTGACGAGGGCGTTCAGGTCGAGGCGCCCGAGCGCCGGCGGCGGCAGGCGCGCGTAGTCGCCGAAATCGTCGACCATCGCTTTCAGCGCCGCGACCTGGTTGACGATCGTGCTGGTAGAGCGCCGCAGCGTCTCGGCATCCTCGCGCGGCAGGCGCTCGCCGAGTTTCATCTCGAGCCGCTCGGCGGAAAGCTGGATCGGCGTCAGGGGGTTCTTGATCTCGTGCGCAAGCCGCCGCGCCACTTCCGCCCACGCGGTCGCGCGCTGCGCCTGGATGAGCTGAGTCACGTCGTCGAACACCACGACGTAGCCGCCGCCGGTTGCCGGCGGCAGCTGCGCGCCACGCGCATGCACGGTCTTGCCGGTGGCCTTCAGCTGCAGCTCGAGCTGCCACGGCCTGCCGCCCTGCTCCTTGAACTGGGCCCGCATCTCGTCGACGAAGGCGTCGCGTTCGTGGCCGAGGATGGTATCCGCGCCGCGATTGGCGATGGTGGGCTGCAGGTCGGGATCCAGCACCAGCACGCCCGCCGTGAGATTGGCGAGAATGTTTTCCAGGTGCGCCTTCGCCGCCTCGAGCGCCACCCGGTTGGCGTCGAGCACGCGTCGCGCCTCATCCAGCTGCCGGGTCATGGAATTGAACGACTCGGTGAGCACACCGAGCTCGTCGCGGCTGGTCACCGGTGTATGGCGCGAGAAATCGCCCCGCGCGACCGCCTGCATGGCCTGCGCCAGCGTGGCGAGCGGATCGGCCAGCAGCCTTGACTGGGTCACGGCGACGGCGATGGCCACAAAGAGCGCCATCAGCAGCGCGAAGCTGAGGGTAATGACGTAAATGCGCTTGAGCCCGTCGCGCGACAGCGCGAGCTCGCGGTAATCGCGGTAGGCGGCCTCGACCGCCTCCGCGTTGCGTGCGAGGTTCGCCGGGACGCGCGCGCGCAACTGCAGGAAGCGCGGCTCGCTCGCCAAGGCGGCCGCGTCGATCGGCACGATGGTGCGCAGGGCGAGGGCACGACCCGGACTCGAATCGATCGCGCCATGGCCACGTTGCAGCCGCGCCTGCCGCAGCAGCGCGGCGCTCGGCAGCTCGGGCACGAGCTTGGACACGTCGTCGGTGGCGCTCGCCAGCAGCCTGCCGTTGGCGCTCACTACGACTGCCTCCTGGACGCCGGCCTGGCCGCGCAGGCGCTCGAGTTGCGAGATGAGCTGCGCCGGCGGCGCGTCGGCGAGCTCATTGGCCATGGCCCGCGCCTTGCCCTGCAGCTCGACCAGCATCTGATCGACCGCCTGCTGACCGAGGCTCATGCCGCCTTCGAGGGCCGAGTCGACCTTGACGTCGAACCAGGATTCGATGGAGCGGGTGAGGAACTGCACCGACACCGCATAGACGATGAGTCCCGGCAGCAGGGCGAGCGCGGCAAAACGCAGGAACAGCCGCAGCGTGAGGCGCGTGCCGAACACACGCGCCCGGTGCCGACGCACCATGGCGAGCAGTTGATACGACACCAGGCCGGCGAGGATCGCGGCCAGCGCCGCGTTGAGCGCGATGAGCAGCGGGTACTGCTCGGCGAACAATGTCGTGTCGCCGCTCGCGGTGGCGAGGAGAAACAGGCCTACCGCCGCGACGCCGCCGCCGACGATCAGCAGCGCCTTCACCGCCGCCCTCCCGCCGGCTCGCGGCTCTCGACCGGCGCCGGCGCCTGCTGCGGCGAGCGCACGGTGAAACGCCGCCAGGGCGACTCGAGCTGCAGCTCGCGGCTGGTGAGCGCGGAAAGCTGGAACGGCTTGGGGAGCAGGGCGGTGTCGAGGCGCATGCGTACCGCCGCCTCGTAATCGGCTTCGGCGAAGGTCACGGTGCGTTCGACCACCAGCCAGTTGCGCACACGCTTGAGCACGTTCAGCGCTTCATCGAGACTGGCGAAATTCTGCTGCAGCAAGCCGGTCGACAGGCGGTATTGGCGCGATAGCGCATGATAGGACAGCCGCAGCTGCAGGCGACGGGACGAGGCCGTGTCGTCGAACCAGTACCAGCGCCGCCGCGTGAGCTCGAAGTCGACGCGGAAATAGAGCGGCACGCCGCTCGACACCACCTCGGCGAGGCGCGAGGTCAGCTCGAAATCGAAGTCCGCATCCAGCACCAGGCCGTCCTCGACCGCGCGCAGCGCGGCGTCGCGCACCTCGATTTCGCTGGCGGCAGCGAGCGAAACCAGGAGAACAGCGGCCAGCCCGGCCGAGAGGGCGATGCGGCGCACGGCGCTCACATCAAGCCTCTTTTTGGATCAGCGCGTAAAAGAACCCGTCGTGCTCCGCGTCCGGCAGCCATTGCGCAGCAGCGCCGTCGGCGGTTTCCAGGCGGCGCCCGAGCCGCTCGCCGGCGAGAAAGCCGTCCACCACGCGTTCGTTTTCCTGCGGGAACACCGAGCAGGTGGCATACAGCAATTTACCACCCGGTGCCAGCAGCCGCCAAAGCGCGCGCAGCAGTGCGAGCTGGCGTTCGGCGAACGCAGCGAGGTCGCCGGCCCGTCGCAGCCACTTCACGTCGGGATGGCGGCGCACGATCCCCGAAGCCGAGCAGGGCACGTCCGCCAGAATCCGGTCGTACGCCCTGCCGTCCCACCAGGCGTCGGGCTGCGCCGAGTCGCCGACGATGACCTCAGCGTCGAGCCCCAGCCGCTGCAGCGCCGGGGCGATGCGCGCGGCGCGTTCGGCGTCCGCATCCACCGCGGTGAGCTCGACCCGGGCGAGTTCCAGAATGTGCGCGCTCTTGCCACCGGGCGCCGCGCACGCATCGAGCACGCGCTGCCCGTCGGCGAGATCCAGGCAGTGCGCGGCGCGCTGCGCGCCCGCGTCCTGCACCGAGACGTCGCCAGCAGCGAACCCCGGCACGCGCTCGACGGGCAGCGGCCGCTCGAGAAGAATCGCTTCGTTGCCGAGGGACCGCGCCGCGACGCCCTCGGCCTGCAGCCGCGCCAGGTAATCCTCGGCTCGCGCTCGCCGGCGGTTGACCCGCAGCGCCATCGGCGGGTGGCCGTTCCCGGCGCACAGCACGGCTTCCCATTGCGCCGGATATGCCGCGCGCAGCGCGTCGATCCACCATTGCGGATGCTGATGCCGGGCCTCCGGCTCCAGCGCAAGCCGTGCCTCGATCGCCTGTCGCCCGCGGAGGTATCCGCGCAGAAGCGCATTGACGAAACCTTTCGCCGGCCAGCGCTCGAGCAGTCCACAGGCTTTCACCGCTTCATCGACCACCGTGTGATCGCGATAGCGGCCCGAGTCGAGCGCATATAAGGAAGCCCACAGGAGCGCCTCGATCAGGGCGTCGGGTCGCCCGCGATGGGAAAGCGCGGCGACGATGGCCTGCACGCGCCCATAGCGGCGCAGCGTGCCATGGGTAAGATCGATCAGCGCACCGCGCGATGCCTCCGGAAACGTGGCGAACTCGTCGGCGAGGCTCTTTCCTGCGGCGACGCGGGCCACGCTACGGGCCGCCTGCGCGAGCTGCGCGGCGAGCGTCGCGTCAAGGGTCACTCGAAGCGGGCTCCCGCGGGAAGCGCGCGGCCGCGGAGGAAGTCGGCCGTGCTCATGCGGCGCGCGCCCGCCGGCTGCAGTTCTTCGATCGCGAGCGCGTCGCTGCCGCAGGCCACAACCAGGTTGCGCTGATCGAGCAGCGCGCCCGGCGCTCCGTTGCCCGGCACGACGCGGGCGCGCCAGACCTTCACGCTTTCGCCTGCCAGGCTCGTGCCCGCGCCGGGCGCGGGACGAAACGCCCGTATGGCTCGCTCCAGCTCGCTTGCCGCGCGGTGCCAGCGCAAAAGGGTTTCCTGCTTTTCGATCTTGCGCGCGTAGGTAGCGCCCTCCTCGCGCTGCGGCTTCGCCCGAGCGCGGCCCATGGCGAGGTCCGCGAGTACGTCGAGTAGCGCTTGCGCGCCAAGATCGGCCAACTTGTCGTGCAGCGATCCGGAATCGTCGTCGGCCTGAATGGGGACGCGCCGCTCGGCAAAGACCGCTCCCGTGTCCAAGCCCTCGTCCATCTGCATGATCGACACGCCGGTCTCGCCGTCTCCAGCGAGCAGCGCCCGCTGGATGGGTGCCGCGCCGCGCCACCGGGGGAGAAGCGAGGCGTGGATATTGATGGCCCCATGGCGCGCCACCTTGAGCACCGGCGGCGGCAGGAGCAGACCGTACGCGGCGACGACCATGGCTTCCGCGCGCACCGCGGCGAGGCGAGCATGCATTTCCGGGTCGCGCAGGCTCGATGGCTGCAAAACCTCCAGGCCGTGGCGCATGGCGAGCGCCTTCACCGCACTGGGGGAGATGCGCATGCCACGACCGGAGGGCCGATCGGGCTGCGTGAGGACTAGCGGAACGTCGTGGCGCGCTTCGATGAGCCGGGCGAGCGCCCGTTCAGCGAAGGCGGGAGTGCCGGCGAATATTAGGCGCAGTTCAGGCGGACTTGCGCAGCTGCTTGGCGAGCTTGGCGCGGATGCGCTGCTGCTTGAGCTGCGAGAGGTGCTCGACGAACACTTTGCCCTGCAGGTGATCCATCTCGTGCTGGATGCACACCGCCAGAAGCCCTTGGGCCTCGAGCGTGAACGCATTGCCGTTCTGGTCGTAGGCGCGCACCTTCACCCGCTCGGCGCGGGGCAGGAGCTCATAGATGCCGGGCACCGACAGGCAACCCTCTTCGATGTCCGACTCGCCGGTGGCTTCGACGATCTGGGGGTTGACCAGCACGATGAGCGAGTCCCTGCGCTCCGAGACGTCGACCACGATAACCTGCTTGTGCACGTCGACCTGGGTGGCGGCGAGGCCGATCCCGGGCGCGGCATACATGGTTTCGGTCATGTCGGCGACCAGCCGCTTGAGGCTTTCGTCGAACACGGTTACGGGGGCGGCGACCTTATGCAGGCGGGCGTCGGGGTAGCGAAGGATGTTCAGAATCGACATTTCGGGACGAATTTATTTGCAAATTGAAGAGATTATATGGACAATCTCACGCGCCATATAAGCTACTTGAAAAACCGGCCGATCCAGGAGCCGCAAAAAAAAACGGGCGGGGTCACCATGGTCCAGCAATTGCGTAAGTCTATCACAGCACTGGTTTTCTTTGGAATCTCGGCCTGGGCTGCCGCCCAGGCGCCGAGCTCTCCGCTGGTCATCAAACCGGATGCCCCGGATCGCTATGTCGTCGTGCCGGGCGACACCCTCTGGGGGATTTCCCAGAAATTCACCGATTCGCCGTGGCGCTGGCCCGAGCTCTGGGGATTCAACAAGGACCAGATCCGCAACCCCCACCTCATTTATCCGGGGTACGTCATCGTCCTGGACCGCGCCCGCGGGCAGCTGTCGATCGGCGAGCGCTCGACGACCCCCGGGGCGCCAAGCGCCCCGGGCACGGTCAAGCTGGGCCCTCGCGTGCGCGCAGAATCGCTCGCGAAGGAGCAGATTCCGAGCATCCCAGCCGGCGTGATCGAGCCGTTCCTGACCCGCCCCCTGGTCATCGAGCCCGACGGCCTCGACAAGGCCCCGACCATCGTCGGCACACAGGCCGATCGCGTCATTCTGGCTACGGGGCACAGCGCCTACGTACGCGGCATGGGCTCCTCCAAGGAACCCACGTGGTACGTGTTCCGCCGCGGGCCGCCACTGGTCGACCCGGAAACCAACCAGACGCTTGCCTACGAGGCGATCTACCTCGGCACCGCGCAACTCGAGCGCGGCGGCGAGCCGTCGACGGTCGTGCTGACCAGCTCGGTGCAGGAGGTCGGCGCCGGCGACAAGCTGGTGGCGGCCGGCCGTCCACAGCCGATCAGCTACGCGCCGCGGGCACCGACGACGCAGATCCGCGGCCGCGTGGTTTCGATCCACGGCGGCCTCGGCAAGGTCGGCGAGGCCGGGCCGCAGTCGATCATCACCATCAACCGAGGCGCCCGCGACGGGCTCGAAGTCGGCCATGTGCTCGCGCTCTACACACTGGGCGGCAGCGTGCGCGACGTGAGCAAAGCCAAGGATGACAAGGATGCGAGCATTCAGTTGCCCGACGAGCGAGCCGGCCTCGCATTCGTGTTCCGCGTGTTTAACCGCGTGTCGTATGCTCTGGTCATGACGGTGAAGCGACCGATCGCCCCGCTGGATGTCGTCCAGACGCCCTGACGCATGACGCCGGACCCGGGACTGGCGAGCTGGCTCCAGCTTTCGCTCACTCCCGGGCTCGGTCCTTCCTCCCTTCGCGCTCTTCTCAAGCAGTTCGGCCTGCCGCAGGCCGTGCTTGCGCGCAGACGCGCCGAGCTCGCGCCGTTCGCAACGCCGGCCGTGCTGGAGGCGCTCGACTCCGAGCGAGTCGCCCAGGCGGTGACGCGTGCACTGGAGTGGGCCGCGGCTAGCGGCCATCAGGTCATCACGCTTGCCGACGACACATATCCCAAGGCGCTGCTCGAAATCGCCGATCCACCGCCGCTGCTTTACGCCCACGGCCACGCCGCGCTGCTGCAGCGACCCGGCATCGCCGTGGTCGGCAGCCGCAACGCCACCGCGCAAGGCGAAAGCAATGCCCAGCACTTTGCAAAAGCGCTGAGCGACGCCGGACTCGCCGTCGTCTCCGGTCTCGCGCTCGGCATCGACGCCGCCGCGCATCGCGGCGCGCTGGCGGGCGGCGGCTCGACCATCGCGGTGCTCGGCACCGGCATCGACATCGTCTACCCGACGCGCAACGCTGAGCTCGCCGCCGAGATCGCGCGCAAGGGCCTGCTCCTCTCCGAATTCCCGCTCGGTACGCCGGCGGCGGCGCACAACTTCCCGCGCCGCAACCGGCTCATCAGCGGGCTCGCGCGCGGTTGCCTGGTAGTGGAGGCGGCGCTGCCCTCGGGCTCCCTCATCACCGCGCGGTTTGCGGCGGAACAGGGTCGCGACGTGTTCGCGATCCCCGGGTCGATCCACTCGCCGCTCGCCAAGGGCTGCCATTCGCTGATCAAGTCCGGCGCGAAGCTCGTGGAGTCGGCGGAGGATGTACTGGCCGAGCTCGCAGGATTCCGGCCCAGCGGATATGCAAGCACGTCAGCGCCAACGGCGCTCAACGACACCGGGCTCTTGGGCGTCATGGGGCACGATCCGGTGGACATCGATGCGCTCTGCCAGCGCGCCGGGTGGTCGGCCGAGCGGGTGACGTCGGAGCTGCTGCGTCTCGAACTGGACGGCAGGGTGACCGCCCTGCCGGGAGGGCTTTACCAGCGCCTGGAAAAGGCACATCGCGGGTAAACGCCGCCGGCGTTGCCGCGTTATAAGAAAGGAGGTTTCGACATGTACGACGTCCTGGCCTACTTGTTCGAGAACTGTCAGCAGGCGGAGCTTGCCGATGACCGCGAGCGCGTGGCCGAGAAACTTTCGGCCGCGGGCTTCGAAGACTCCGACATCAGCGAGGCGCTGCGCTGGCTGGCCGGCGTGACGCGCGCACCGCGCGTCAGCGCGGTGCTGCCCGACCCGCGCACGAGCTTCCGCGCGTTCGCGCCACGCGAGCTGGCGAAGCTCGACGCGGAATGCCGCGGGTTCGTCATTACCCTGGAGCAGTCAGGGATACTGACGCCGCAGACCCGCGAAGTCGTGCTCGAGCGCTCGCTTGCCGCGTCCGGCCACTCGCTGTCGCTCGATCAGCTGAAGCTGATCGTGCTGATGGTGTTGTGGAACCATCAGACGCCGACAAGCCAGCTGCTGGCGCAAGAGTTGTTCTGCACCACGGCGACCCGACTGCCGAACTGACGCGCGGCGTCACCCGTACGCGCGTATGCGCGTACGGGCGCGCGTAGCAAGGCCGGGGCCAGGCGGGCGGGTTGAACCCGCGCTCGCTTTGCACTTATCATCTGCGGCCTTTCGCCGCATGGGCAAGAAACTCATCATTGCAGAAAAGCCGTCGGTCGCGGGCGACATCGCCCGCGCGCTAGGCGGCTTCACGCGCAAAGGCGACTACTACGAGAGCGAGGACTACGTCCTGTCCTCCGCGGTGGGCCATCTGCTCGAGCTCGTCGTGCCCGAGGAATACGACGTCAAGCGCGGCAAGTGGTCGTTCAAGCACCTGCCGGTAGTTCCGCCGCGCTTCGAGCTCGCGCCGCTCGAGAAAAGCGAGCAGCGGCTGAACCTCCTGCTGCGTCTCATGAAACGCAAGGACGTGACCGGCCTGGTGAATGCGTGCGATGCCGGGCGCGAAGGCGAGCTCATCTTCCGCTACATCGTGCAGCACGCGCGCGTGAAGAAGCCGGTCGAGCGCCTGTGGCTGCAATCGATGACGCAGCAGTCGATCCGCGACGGCTTCTCGAAGCTGCGCGCGGACAAGGACATGCTGCCGCTCGCCGACGCCGCAAAGAGCCGTTCGGAGGCCGACTGGCTGGTCGGCATCAACGGCACGCGGGCCATGACCGCCTTCAATTCCAAGGAGGGCGGCTTCTACCTCACCACCGTGGGGCGCGTACAGACGCCAACGCTCGCCATCCTGGTCGAGCGCGAGGAGAAGATCAAAGCGTTTACGGCCAAGGATTACTGGGAAGTGCACGCGCGCTTCGGCGCGAAGGCCGGCGAATACGCGGGGCGGTGGTTCGATCCCGAGTTCAAGAAGGACGAGGATGCGGAGCGCAAGGCCGAGCGCCTGTGGGACGCGGCGCGCGCCGCAGCCATCGTCGCCGCATGCGCGGGGAAGAAGGGGATCGCGACGGAAGAAAGCAAGCCGTCCACCCAGCTGTCGCCGCTGCTTTTCGACCTCACCAGCCTGCAGCGCGAGGCTAATGGCCGCTTCGGCTTCCCGGCGCGCATGACGCTGTCGCTCGCGCAGGCGCTTTACGAAAAGCACAAGGTGCTGACGTATCCGCGCACCGACTCGCGCGCCCTGCCGGAAGACTATCTGCCGACCGTCAAGGACACGCTGAAGGCGCTCGGCGACACGGACGCCTTTTCGACCCATGCGCGCCAGATCCTCAAGCAGGGCTGGGTCAAGCCGAACAAGCGCATCTTCGACAACAGCAAGATCTCGGACCACTTCGCCATCATTCCGACGCTGCAGACGCCCAAGCAGCTGAACGAGGCGGAGCAGAAGCTGTACGACATGGTGGTGCGGCGCTTCCTGGCGGTGTTCTACCCTGCCGCAGAATACCTGCAGACCACGCGCGTGACGCGCGTGGTGGAGCACCACTTCAAGACCGAGGGCCGCGTCCTGCAGAACCCGGGCTGGCTCGCCGTGTACGGGCGCGCGGTCGGCGAGGAGAGCGAGAACCTGCCCGCCATAGACGCGAACGAGAAGGTGAACGTGCTCGAGGTCGCCGAGCAGGCGCACCAGACCAAGCCGCCGCCGCGCTACACCGAGGCGACGCTGCTTTCGGCAATGGAGGGCGCGGGCAAGCTGGTCGAGGACGACGAGCTGCGCGAGGCCATGGCGGCGAAGGGCCTCGGCACGCCGGCGACGCGCGCCGCCACCATCGAGGGCCTGATCCGCGAGGAGTACGTGAACCGCGAGGGGCGCGAGCTCGTGCCGACGCCCAAGGCGTTCTCGCTGCTCTTCGCGCTGCACATGCTGCATATCGTCGAGCTGGCCTCGCCCGAGCTGACCGGGGAGTGGGAGCACAAGCTCAAGCTGATCGAGGCCGGGAAGCTCACGCGCGAGCAGTTCATGAAGGAGATTGCCGAGCTGGTGAAGAAGGTCGTCACGGTGATCAAGCACGGCGAGATTCCCGACGTGGTGTACGCCACGGTGCCGGCGCCGTGCCCGAAGTGCGGCGGCGTGGTGCAGGAGAACTACCGCAAATTCCAGTGCCAGAAGTGCGACTTCTCGATCTGGAAGGTCACCTCCGGACGCGAATGGTCGCCGGAAGAGGTGGCCGAGCTGATCACCAAGCGGGTCATCGGCCCGCTCACCGGCTTTCGCAGCAGGATGGGCAAACCGTTCGCCGCCGTGATGCGCCTGACGGACGAGCTGCGCCCGGAATTCGATTTCGGCCAGGCTTCAGGCGAGGGCGAGGAAGCGCCCGACTTCAGCGGTCAGGAACCGGTTGGCGCCTGCCCCAAGGACCAGGCGCGCGTCTTCGAGCACGGCATGGCCTACACCTGCGAGAACGCCGTCGGTTCGAAGCGCACCTGCGATTTCCGTTCGGGCCGCATGATCCTGCAGCAGCCGATCGAGCGCGAGCAGATGAAGAAGCTGCTGGAGAGCGGGCGCACGGATCTTCTCACCGGCTTCGTGTCGAAGAAGGGGCGGCGCTTCAAGGCCTTCCTCGTCAAGCAGCCCGACGGTAAGATCGGCTTCGAATTCCAGCCGCGCGCGCCGAAAGAAAAATCTGCCGACGAGAAGCCGGCTACACGTCGAGGTTCCGCACCCCGAGCGCGTTCGACTCGATGAAGGCGCGCCGCGGCTCGACTTCGTCGCCCATCAGCTTGGTGAAGATCTCGTCGGCGGCGATGCCATCCTCGATCTGCACCTTGAGCAGCCGCCGCGCCGAGATGTCCATGGTGGTTTCCCAGAGCTGTTCCGGGTTCATCTCGCCCAGCCCCTTGTAGCGCTGCAGGGTCATCGAGCGCTCGACTTCGCCCAGCAGCCAGCGCATGGCCTCGGCGAAATCGGGCACCGCCTGCCTCTTGTCGCCGCGCTGCACGTACGCGCCGTCGCCGATCAGGCCGGCCAGCATCTGCGCGGTCTGCCGGATCTGCGCATAGTCGCCGGAGTGCACGAATTC
>DASSPL010000007.1:0-2744 GCA_035699685.1 Burkholderiales bacterium
CAGCAGCGCTCGAAGACCATGCGCATCACGGTCGACGGCCGCCTGCCGGCGGGGGTCACGGCGAAGGACGTGATCCTCGCCATCATCGCCAAGGTCGGCGCGAACGGCGCCGCCGGCCACGTCATCGAATACGCCGGCTCGACCATCCGCGCGATGTCGATCGAGGAGCGGCTCACGGTGTGCAACATGTCCATCGAGGCCGGCGCGCGCGCCGGCATGGTGGCGCCCGACGAGACCACCTACGCCTATCTCAAGGGCCGCCCCTACGCGCCGAAAGGCGCGGCGTGGGAACGCGCCCTGGCCTACTGGACGACGCTGCCGTCGGACCCGGACGCGAAGTTCGATGCCGAGGTTTCGCTCGACGCCGGGCAGCTCACGCCCATGGTCACCTGGGGCAACAGCCCGGAGGACGCCCTGCCGGTGACCGGGCGCGTGCCCGACCCGGCGAAGGAGCAGGATCCGGAGAAGAAAGCGTCGATGGAGCGCGCGCTGAAGTACATGGGCCTCGCGCCCGGCATGGCGCTGACCGACATCGAGGTGGACCAGGTGTTCATCGGCTCCTGCACCAACTCGCGCCTGGAAGACCTTCGCGCCGCGGCGCAGATCGCGAAGCGCGGCAAGGCGAAAGTGCCGGCGATGGTGTCGCCCGGCTCGACGCAGGTGAAGCTCGCCGCCGAGAAAGAGGGCCTGGATCGCATCTTCCGCGACGCCGGCTTCGAGTGGCGCGAGTCCGGCTGCTCGATGTGCGTCGCCATGAACGGCGACCTGGTGGCGCCGGGCAAGCGCTGCGCGTCGACCTCCAACCGCAACTTCGTCGGCCGCCAGGGCAAGGGCAGCCGCACGCATCTCCTCTCCCCCGCCATGGCCGCCGCGGCCGCGCTCACCGGCCGGATCACCGACGTGAGGAAGCTCTGATGGAGCCCTTCGTGGTCCTCGAAGGCGTCGCCGCCCCGCTCGACCGGTCCAAGGTCGATACCGACCAGATCCTGCCGGCGCGCTTCCTGCGCCGGCCGCGCAAGGAAGGCTACGGGCAGTTCCTGTTCAAGGACTGGATGGACGACCCGGCGTTCGTGCTCAACCAGGCGCCCTATCGCGCGGCGAAGATCCTGGTCGCCGATCGCACCTTCGGCGGCGGCTCGAGCCGCGAGCAGGCGCCGTGGGCGCTGTCCGACTACGGCATACGCTGCGTCATCGCGGTGGATTTCGGCGACATCTTCTATCTCAACTCGCTGAAGACCGGCGTCCTGCCGATCGCTCTCGCTTCTGAAGCTTGCAGTGATTTGAGGAAGCAACTTCACGCCAGGCCCGGCGCGACGATGAAGGTGGACCTGCCGTCGCAGACCGTCACCGGGCCCGACGGCAGCGCCTACCGCTTCGACATCGAGGCCTTCCGCAAGAAGTGCCTGCTCGAAGGCCTCGACGACGTCGGCATCACCCTGCAGCACGAGGCGGCGATCGCCGCGTTCGAGAACCGCTACCACAACCGCTACGACTGGTTATTCGATGGAAAAGTCTGACAAGACCGCGCGCCAGCTGTTCGAGGAAATCAAGCGCAACCCGACGCGCAAGCGCTTCGGCTTCGGCCGCCGGCCGGCCCTGATCAACGTCGACCTGCAGAAGGCCTACACCAAGGTCGGCGAGTTCATCACCGCCTACGAGACCCACCCGAAGCAGCTCGAGTACGTGAACCAGCTCGCCGCCGCGTTCCGCGCCAAGGGCCTGCCGGTGGTCTGGACCTACGTCGCCTACATGGACTCGGGCGAGGACTGCGGCGTCTGGGGCACGCGCACCGACACGCCCGACTCGCTGCAGAACATCAAGGTCGGCTCGCGCCGCTCGGAGTTCGACGATCGCCTCGACATCGACCGCAAGCGCGACATCATCGTCAACAAGCGGATGGCCTCGGCTTTCCACGAGACCAACCTGCAGTCGGTGTTCAACTTCCATGGCATCGACACGGTGGTCGTCACCGGCGGCTCGACCTCCGGCTGCGTGCGCGCCACCGTGGTCGACTCGCTGTCGCGCAGCTACCGCACCATCGTCCCGGAGGAATGCGTGGCCGACAAGCACGAGAGCCCGCATTTCGCGAACCTCTACGACATGGCCCTCAAGTACGCGGATGTCGTTGCGGTCAACGAAGTCCTCGACTACCTGGGCAAGCTGCAGGACAAGTGAAGCGCGATCCCGGGTTCTACGACTACCTGCCGTACAGCAGGCGGCCGCGAATCGAATGGCCCAACGGCGCGCGCGTGGCGTTCTGGGTCGCGCCGAACATCGAGTTCTACGAGCTCGATCCGCCGAAGAACCCGACGCGCACGTCCTGGCCGCGGCCGGTGCCCGACGTGCTGGGCTACTCCTACCGCGACTACGGCAACCGCGCCGGCTTCTGGCGCATGATGCAGGCGATGGAGCGCTGCGGCGTGCGCGGCAGCGTGTCCCTCAACGTGGCGGTGTGCGAGCACCATCCGGAGGTCATCCAGGCTTGCGTCGAGCGGGGCTGGGAGTTCTACTCGCACGGCACCTACAACACCCGCTACACGTTCAACATGAGCGAGGCGCAGGAGCGCGCGCTCATCCAGGACTCGATCGACACGATCCGCAAGCACACCGGGCAGAAGCTCGATGGCTGGCTGGCGCCCGCGCTCTCCTACACGGAGAACACCCTTCATCTCGTCGCGGAAATGGGCCTGACGTACGTCTGCGACCTGTTTCATGACGACCAGCCCGGGCCGGTCAAGGTCAGG
>DASSPL010000008.1:0-2748 GCA_035699685.1 Burkholderiales bacterium
GGCGCTTGCACGGTTCCAGCGCCCTTAACCGTGCAGGAGAAAGCAATGCTCAAGACCGTTTCCGCCCTGATGCTGAGCGCGGCGCTCAGCATCCCGGCGTTTGCCCAGAAGATGGACAACGACGAAGCCGCCGCGTTGAAGCGCATCGCCCAGGCCAACGTCAACGAGGTCGCCGCCGGCAAGATCGGCGCCGAGAAGGCGACCAGCCCCGACGTGAAGCGCTTCGCCCAGAAGATGGTCGACGACCACGGCAAGATGGCGCAGGAGCTGAAGAGCCTTGGCCAGTCGAAGGGCGTGCCGGTCGCCGACAGCACCGGCATGACCGACATGGCCAAGCTGAAGATGATGGAACGCAAGTCCGGCGCGGAGTTCGACCAGGCGTTCATGGACCACATGGTCAAGGAGCACGAGCTCACCGCGAAGGATGTCGAGGCGACCGCTGCGAAGGCCAAGGACGCGGAGTTCAAGGCCGCGCTGCAGAAGGCGCTGCCGCACATCAAGGAGCACCTCGCCGAGGCGAAGCGCCTGCAGGCGAGCGCCGCCGCCGGCGGTACTAGGAAGTAGGTTGTAACGCCTGCCCGACGACGTCGAGGATCCGCTCCCTCGACTCGTTCTTCACCAGCCAGTCGGCGATGCCGTGGCGCTTCGGCTCCGGCATCGCCGCCGGGTCGGTGCCGAGGCTGGCGAGCAGCACGACGCGCGTGCCCTCCAGCCGGCCGCGCATTTCGTCCACCAGGACGAGCGCGTCCGAGGCATCCGGCAGCCGGGTGTTGAGGAGCCAGCAGCCGTACTTCCAGCGCGCGAGCAGCACGCGCGAGTCCCTCGCGTTCGGCACCGTGTCGACGCGGTAGCCCGCCTTCTCCAGCACCATCGCCAGGTATTCGGCGGCGACGTTGTCGTCCTCGGTGACGAGGATCCGGATCGGGCCGGCCGCGTCCTGGTCCTCGGCCGCGAGCACCGGCAGCTCGAAGAAGAAGATGGTGCCGCCGCCCTCGCGGTCCTCGAAGCCGATCTCGCCCTGCATCATCTCGACCAGCCGCTTGGAGATGGCGAGGCCGAGGCCCGAGCCGCCCTTGATGCGCGCATCGGCGGAATGCGCCTGCGCGAAGCGGCCGAAGATGCGGCTGCGGAAGGCTTCGGGGATGCCCGGTCCGCGGTCGCCGACGCCGACTCGCACCCGGCCCTCGTGGCGCGAGATCATCACGTCGACCGCGCCGTTCGGCGGCGAGAACTTGGCCGCGTTGGACAGCAGGTTGGTCACCACCTGCATGAGGCGCTTGCGGTCGGCGCGCACCATGAGGCCCGGCGCCTGCCCCTCGAGGTGCAGCTTCACCGAGAAGCGGTCGGCGAAGCCCTGGTTGAGCTGCACCGCCTCGCGCAGCAGCTCTTCCAGCGCCACCGGCTCGGGCGTGAGCGACATGCGCCCCGACTCGATCTTCTCGATGTCCAGCACCTCGTTGATGAGGTCGAGCAGGCGCTTGGAGTTCTTCTCGGCGATCTCGACCATCTCGTCCTGGTCCTTTGGCAGCTCGCCCAGCATGCCGGTGCGCAGGAGCTGCAGCGAGCCGAGGATCGAGGTGAGCGGCGTGCGCAGCTCGTGGCTGAGCGTGGAGGTGAACTCGCTCCTCACGCGCTCGGAGGCGCGCTGCTGGGTGATGTCGCGGCCGTGGAGCACGATGGTGGTCACCTGCCCTTCCTCGTTCACCAGCGGCGTCAGCGTCCATTCGCAGGCGAGCGCAAGGCCGTCCCGGCGCAGGGCGGCCTCGACCACCAGGTTGCCCGGCTTGCCCGCCGCGACGAACTCCCGCCACCAGCGCTCGACCTGCGCGGTGTTCTCTCCCCCGAGCAGCATGGTGACGACGTTTCGCCCCAGCATCTCGGCCGCCGCCCAGCCGAACAGGTTCTCCGCCGCCGGGTTCATCTCGAGGATCGTGCCGCGCGCGTCGGTCTCGAGCACCGCGATCGGCGCGCTCTCGGAGAAGAGCGCGAGCTTGCGACCGTAGGCCTGCACCTCGCGGTGCGCGTCGAGCAGGCTGTCGAGCTGCTCGCCGAGCTGGGTCTGGATCTCGGCGTTCTCGTCGGACAGCCTGCGGTAGGCGCTCCTCACGCCATAGGCGCTGGCGAACACCTTGGCGAAGTGGTACGAGGTGGCCACGATGGCGAGGAAGAAGATCGGCACGAACGCGCCGAAGAAGCGGAAAAAATCGGTGCCGTGGGCGAACAGCACCACGGTGAAGGGCAGCATCACCGCCGCCGCGTAGGCCGCGTACACCCACCAGGCGGTGGAGAACACCGGCAGCGCGCCGGCGGTGACGAGCGCCACGATGAAGGCGATCAGCACCTGGTCGTCCTGCGCGCCGGGAAAGAACACCGCCGCCGCGAAGCCCCAGCTCGCGCCGAGCACGGTGGCCGCGAGGCCGGCCCGGCGCAGCCAGACTTCGTATCCCTCCGGCGGAGCGCGCCGGTACGCGACGGCGAGCGCGGCGAATCCCGCAGTGGCGACGAAGCCGAGCACGAGCCAGGTGACGATCAGATCCACCGGCCGGCGCGTCCACAGGTAAACGCCGAGGAGCGCGCTCAGCCCGACCGACGCGACCAGCGCCGGCCCGATGCGGCGGTAGATGAAAGCGCAGCGCTCGCGCGTGACTTCCGCCGCGCTGTCGCCTTCGTTCACCGCCAACAACTCCTGACGCGCCTCCAGCATGGCCTAGTGTAACCTTGGCCTACAGGGGAGCCACAGGGAGAACC
>DASSPL010000009.1:0-2226 GCA_035699685.1 Burkholderiales bacterium
GCCGTACCACCACTGCACCATCGCGTCCTGCGCGCCGGCGAACGCCGAGTAGGACTTCCACAAGGTCACCGGGATGGCCGCGCTGTTGACGATGTGCAGCAGCGCGACGGTCAGGATGAAGGCGCCGAAGAACCAGTTGGCGACGTAGATGTGCGCCACCTTGCGCTTCCAGATCGTGCCGAAGAACACCACCGCGTAGGCCACCCACACGAGCGCGATCAGCACGTCGATCGGCCACTCGAGCTCGGCGTATTCCTTGGAGCTGGTGATTCCCATCGGGAGCGTGATCGCGGCGGCCACGATGACCGCCTGCCAGCCCCAGAAGGTGAAGGCCGCCAGCCTGTCGCCGAACAGGCGCGCGTGCGACGTGCGCTGCACCACGTAGTACGAGGTGGCGAACAGCGCCGAGCCGCCGAAGGCGAAGATCACCGCGTTGGTGTGCAGCGGGCGCAGGCGGCCGTAGGACAGCCAGGGCGCGAGGTTCAGCTCCGGCCAGATGAGCTGCGCGGCGATGAACACGCCGACCAGCATGCCGACCACGCCCCAGACCACGGTCATGATCGCGAACTGCCGGACGACCCGATAGTTATACGTCGCTTCGTTTTGCATGATTTCCAAGGAAAAAGCCGCCCATCGTAAGAAGCGGGGCGACGCGCGGCTTGACCTAGGTCAAACCGCGCGGGACCTCAGTCTTGCCGCAGCGCGTAGGCGATCGCAGCGAAGGCAGCGTGGCCGACGACGACTACGACGACCGGGACCAAGAGGAACAGGGGCCAGAGCTCGAGGGACATAAAGCCTCCTTTAGGAAAGGGGTTTGACTGCGCGGTGGTAGGCCACCGTGCCGAGAAGCACCGGGCGGCCGGCGACGCCGGTGAAGCCGTGCGCGCGCAAGAGCTGCGAGAACTCCTCGGTCGAATAGAACAGGCGGATCGCCTCGACGAAGTAGCGCCGGCAGGCGAGAGCGGCCGGCGCGCTGCGGAAGGCCCAGGAGACGAGCCCGACGCAGGCGGCGAGGTAGGCGCAGTAGGCGTGCTCCACCAGGCGGCTCTCGGGCCGCAGCATGTCGCAGTGGTAGAAGCGCCCGCCGGGCTTGAGGACGCGGCGGATCTCGGCGATGACGCGCGCGGCGCGCAGGTGGCGGGTGGCGAACTGCAGCGTGACGACGTCGAAATGGTTGTCCGGGAACGGCAGCTGGTGCACGTCGCCGATGTGGGAGCGGATCGTCATGCCGCGCGCCTGCGCCGCACGGGCGCCGACTTCCTGCATGGCGCGGCTGCGGTCGATGGCGTGCACCTCGAGGCTGGGCTCGCGCGCCAGCAGGTCGATGCCGATGACGTTGGTGCCGGCGCAGACGTCGAGCACCTTCTCGCCGGGGCGCACCTCGAGGGTGGCGAGGAAGCCGCGGCGCAGCGGGTTCAGCAGCCCCAGGGTGGCGAAGACGTTGGCGCGGTCGTAGTACGGCGCCACGTCCTTGAAAACGTCGTCGAGCACGCCCGTCCAGATCGGCTCGAACGCGCGGCTGCGGGCGGATTCGCGCTCGGTGTAATAGGTGGTTTCCATGGGTATCCAAGCTATCGCAGGCCGCGCCGCGGAATTTGATCTGGGTCAACCCGGCGGGCCCGCGGCGCGGCGCGGGCCCGTGAGATAAAGTCGCCATGGCCCTGCGCCGCCTGCCTTTCGCCACGGTCGCCGTCAGCGGGCTGGGAAGCTTCGTCGCGCTGGCGGTAGGCGTGACGCTCTACTTCAGCTCGGCGGCGGCCTTCCGCTCGACGCAGGACCTGATCGCCGAGCAGGCCGAGGCGCACATCGACGCGCTGGAGAGCCGGCTCACCGCCCGGCTGGTGCCGGTCGAGGAGCAGGCCGCCGCGATCACCCAGGCCGTGCAGGAAGGCCGCATCGCCCTGGCGCGGGGCGGCGAGCTCGACGCTTTCATGCTGGGAACGCTGGCGGCCACGCCGCAGGTGAGCGGGATCGCCATCGTCTCGCCATCGGGCGAGATGCAGCGCTGGAGCCGGGAGGAAGGCGCCTCGCGCGACGACTGGTCGTTGCGCATGGATGTCAAGGAATGGCTGGCGCAGGGCTCGACCGGCGCGGGCGCGGCCTGGCGCGGACCGATCTGGACGCCGGTCAACCGCGTGCCGGCCCTCCTGCACGACGCGCGGCTCACGCGCAGGGGGCGCTTCGTGGGCATGCTCGGCCAGGTGGTGCCGATCGCGCGGCTGTCCG
>DASSPL010000010.1:0-5329 GCA_035699685.1 Burkholderiales bacterium
GTCTCCTCGCCGGTCTCGATCAGCACCTTGAGGTTGAAGCCGAGCTTGCCGCGCGTGCGCAGCACCGCCTCGATCGCCGCCAGGTTGATCGTGTGCTGGCCCTTGTTGTCCGCCGTGCCGCGGCCGTAGATGCGGTCGCCCTCCTGCTTCACCTGCCACGGATTCAGCCCCGCGCGCCATTCCGTGTCCTGGCCGCGGATCACGTCGCCATGGCCATATAGCAGAACGGTCGGCCGCTTCGGATCCTCGATCAGCTCGGCGACGAGGAACGGCCCGCCCCTGCCCGCGGGATTCTCGAAGGTGCGGCTCTGCATCCCCAGCCGCGCCAGGCTCTCGACCATCTCCTCGTCGAGATAGCGCGCGAGCTCCGCGGCCCGCTCCGGGTTCTGGCTCTCGGTGGGAATCGCCACTCGCCGGCCGAGGTCGGCGTGGAACGATCCGTTGTCGAAGTACTTCCGCACGGCGGCGATGGCGGCGTTGCGATCCATGGACGAAGTGTAGCCGCGCGCCGACAAAAACTCGTGTCGTCCGCTTGCGCGCTCGCGCGTTACTGAAGACTGAAGTTCAAACAACCACGGAGGATGTAATGAACCTGAAGACCCTGGCGCTTGCCGCCCTCGTCGCCCTCGCCGGTCCCGCGCTCGCTCAGGCGCCCGCGAAGGACGTGAAGTCCGACACGAAAAAGACCGAAGCCAAGGCGAAGGCCGAGACCAAAGCCAAGGCGGATGACAAGAAGGCCGACAAGGCCGCCCCGAAAACGGAAGCATCCCCCAAGAAGTAACTTCGCCTCGACGTTCGCTGGGCAACCGGCGGCGCCTCGTGTGCCGCCGGCTTTTTGCGCTACTCGATCACCGCGTCGGCGCGCTGCCGCAGGGAAGCCGGCACGGTGATGCCGAGCGCCCGCGCGGTGCGCTGGTTGATGAACAGCTCCACCTGGCTGAGGCGCTGCACCGGCAGGTTGCCGGGCTTCTCGCCCTGCAGGATGCGCCCGGCGTAGACGCCCGCCAGCCGGTGCGCCTCGGCGAGCTTCGAGCCGTAGCTCGCCAGCCCGCCGGCGTCGACGAATTCGCGCGCTTCGTGGATCGCGGCAATGCGCTTCGCCAGCGCGAGCTTGCCGAGCTCGCGCGCGTGCTCGATGAAGTAGGTGTCGCTGGCGATGACGATGCCGCCGACCTGCTGGCGCGCGAGGTTGTCGAACGCCACCGCGAGGTCCTCGTCGCCGGCGGTGCGCACCACCTGGAGCTGCAGGCGCTGCGCGTGCGCGGCCACCTGCACGTTGTCGATGATGGCCGCGGCGTTCTTCGGGTTGGCCGGGTTGATGAGCAGCGCGAAGGTCTTCGCGCTCGGCACGAGATCGCTCAGGAGATGCAGCCGCGTGGAGGCGATCTGCACGTTGAGCGAAGTGATGCCGGTCGCGTTGCCGCCGGGACGGCTCATGGTGCGCACCAGCCCCGCCTCCACCGGATCGACGCTCACCGCGAACACGATCGGGATGGTCGAGGTGGCCTTCTTCGCCGCCACCGCGGCGGCGGTGCTGCCCGGCGCCACCAGCACGGCGGCGCCTTTCTGCACCAGCTCCTGCGCGAGCAGCGGCAGCCTGGCGTTGTCGGCGTGCGCCCAGCGGTACTCGACCTGCACGTTGCGCCCTTCGATGTAATTGACTTCCGCCAGCCCCTGCCGGAACGCGCGCAGGCGGCCCTCGAACGCCTGGGGCGTCTCGGCGCCGAGGTAGCCGATGACCGGGCGGCCCGCCTGCCCGAACGCCGGCAGTGCGAGCAATGCGATCGCGAGGAGCAGCAGGCCGCGCATGGCCGCAGTGTAGCCCCGGATCAAACCAGCCCCGTAATGCCGAGCACCGCGCCCGCCGCGAGCAGCCAAAGCGGATTCAGCTCCGTGCGCATCGCCACGACGAGCGCGACGAGCGCGAGGCCGTAGCCGCGCCAGTCCTGCGCCGCGGCGTTGAGGAGCAGCCAGCAGCCGGCCAGCATGCAGCCGAGCGCCACCGGCGCGAGGCCCCGCCGCAACGCCAGGGCGAGCCTCGAATCCGCATGGCGCGCATGCAGCGCGCTCGCCACCCACGAGAAGCCGGTCGCCGGGATCAGCACGCCGAGCGTGGTCGCGATCGCGCCCATGCCGCCCGCCGCGTGCAGCCCGAGCACCGTCACCCACAGCGCGTTCGGCCCCGGCGCCGCCTGCGCGAGCGCGTAGAGGTCGGAGAACTCGCGCGCCGTCACCAGCGCGTGCTCCTCCACCATGTAGCGATGCATGTCCGGCATCACCGTGCTGACGCCGCCGATCGCGAGGCAGCCGAGCAGCAGGAAATGCCAGAAGAGCCCTACTGCCGTTGCCATGCCACCAGCACCGCGACGGGCGCGAGCCCGAGGATCACGTAGATGAGCGGCCAGCGCAGCACGCCCACCGCCACGAACGCCGCCACCATGAAAAGCCACGGCACGAACCGCCGCGGCAGCGCCGCCGCCATTCCCACCGCGCTGGAGAGCAGCAGCCCCGCCGCCACCGCCGCCATCCCGGCGAGCGCGTTGTGCACGAACGGCACGCTGCTGAACACCCGGTAGAGCAGCCCCAGGCAGACCAGGATCACCACTGGCGCCGCCAGCAACCCGCCCACCGCAGCAAAGGCGCCGCGCAGCCCGGCGAACCGGTAGCCGATCATGAACGAGAGGTTGTAGACGTTCGGCCCCGGCAGGATCTGCCCGATGGCGAGCCCCTCGAGCAGCTCCTCGTCCGTGACCCAGCGCTTCTCCTGGATCAGCACCCGCCGCATCCAGAACAGCACCCCGCCGAATCCGGAGAGGCCGATGCGCGCGAAGGTCAGGAAGATCTCGCGCACGTCGCGCGGCCGGACGGACATCGGCCGATGATAACTAGTCCGTTCGTAGCAACCCTTCGACCCCGGCACAGCACTTGCCAGTACCTGGACGTTGCCGCCCCGGGGTCACTGAGACACATACCCTCCCCATATTTGTCAGGCTTGCCCCGGCGGCGGCCCCTCCCCTAGAGTGCGAACCGGCTAACCGGGTTCGAATCCCCATGGGGACGCCAAAGAACTGACAACAGGCTGCCCGCATGCAGCCTTTTTTATTCCGACATGATCGAAACCCGAACCTCCTGGGTCGTCGCCGGCGTGGCGCTGGTCACGATGCTGATGGCTTATGGAACGGGCTGGATCACCGCAGTAGCGCTTACGGACATCGCGGCGGACGCTGGCGGTACGCGCTCGGTCCCGGCGCTGGCGAGCTCGCTGGCCTGGTTCGGCGGCGGTGTCGGCGGCATCCTCATGGGCCAGGTCGCCGAGCGCGTCGGCACGCGCTGGGTTGTGATCGTCGGCGCGATGATGGTCGCGCTGGGCCTCGTGATTTCGACTCTCGGGTCGCCCTGGCCGCTATGGGTCGGCCACGGACTGTTCATCGGTTTGATCGGGCTCGGCGGCATCAACGCACCGCTCTACGTGTATGTCAGCCGCTGGTTCGACCGCCGGCGGGGCTCGGCGCTGGCGCTGATCTCGAGCGGCTCCTATCTCGCTGGCGCGATCTGGCCGCCGCTCTTCGAGCGCGCCATTGCCACCATCGGATGGCGCGAGACGATGCTGTGGTATGCCCTCATCGAGTTGCTGGTCATCCTCCCGCTGGCGGCCATCTTCTTCACGCCTCCGCCCGAGGCGGTACCTACGGCGGTCGCGCGAGGCGGTGCGGCGGAGCCGGAACGCGTGCTTGGCTGGGCGCCGAATCTCGTGTTCGCGCTCCTCTGCGCAGCGGGAGTCCTCTGCTGCGTGCCGATGGCGATACCGCAGAACCACCTGGTTGCCTTCTGCGGCGATCTGGGCATCAGCCGCCCGGTCGGCGCGCTAATGCTCTCCGTGCTGCTCGGAACGGCATTCCTGAGCCGCCAGGCGTGGGGCGCGATCTCCGACCGCATCGGCGGGCTGGCAACTGTCTTCGTCGGATCGCTGTGGCAGATGTGCACGCTGGGCGCCTTCCTGCTGACCCAGGACGAGACGGGTCTGTTCACCGTGTCCGCTCTGTTCGGTCTCGGGTTTTCCGGGATCATTCCCGCCTACGTGCTGGCGCTGCGCGAGCTCTATCCGGCCTCGCAGGCCTCATGGCGCATTCCCACGATGCTGTTGTTCACGGGCTCGGGCATGGCGATAGGCGGCTGGCTTGCGGGCGCGCTGTACGACTTTTTCGGCTCCTACACGCCGGCGTTCGCCGCTGGTGTCGGCGCCAATGCCATCAACCTGCTCCTGATCGGCACGCTGCTTGGCCGCCAGCGTTACCGCAAGGCTTTCGCGTAACCCAGTCAACGACTATTCGGCCTTGATGCCAGCGCTCTTTGCGATTCGGGTGAACTTGGCGACCTCGCTCTTGATATGAGCGGTGACCTGCTCGGGCGAGCTCGAGGCGACGGTCAGACCTTGGGCGCCGAGTGTCTGCTGCACGTCCTGCCGCGCTAGCACCTTCACGGTATCGGCATTCAGCCGACTCACAATCTGCGCTGGCGTCCCCGCCGGCGCCATGAGAGCGAACCAGGAGAGGATCTCGAAGCCCTGAAGGCCGGCTTCGGCGAGCGTCGGGGTTTCAGAAAGCTGGCCGGCGCGCACGGCGCTGGTGACCGCGAGGGGTTTCACTTTGCCGGCCCTGAGCTGGCCGCCGATGTCGGTGAGGTTGGCGAACATCATCGAGACTTCGCCGGCGACGACGGCGGCGACGCCGGGGGGCGAGCCCTTGTACGGGATGTGGGTGAGGTTGATGCCGGTCATCGATTTCAAGAGCTCGCCGCAGAAGTGGTGGGTGCTGCCGTTGCCGGCGGAGGCGTAGTTGATCTTGCCGGGCTGGGCCTTGGCGGTGGCGATGAGCTGGTCGACGGTGCTGGCGGTCATCGAAGGGTTCACGATGAGCACGTAAGGCACGCTCGCGACCATGCTGATGGGCGCGAAGTCGTTGACCGGGTCGTAAGGGAGCTTGGCGTAGAGCGCGGGGTTGGAGCCGTGGGTCGAGTTGTTGCCCATGAAGAGGGTGTAGCCGTCGGGCGCGGAGCGGGCGGCGGCCTCGGTGCCCAACGCCCCGCCGGCGCCGGGCTTGGCTTCGATCACTACCGGCTGGCCGAGGAGCTCGGAGAGGCGGTTGGCGACGACGCGGCTGATGACGTCGGTGGCGCTGCCCGGGGCTTGCGCGATGAGGATGCGCACCGGCTTGGCCGGGTAGGTCTGGGCGAGGACGGGGGATGCGCCGAGCATCGCGGCGCAGATGGACGCTAGGATGACGGTTCGCATGAAGCATCCTACAACGGCCATGGCGTGGTGGGTCTACGT
>DASSPL010000011.1:0-13764 GCA_035699685.1 Burkholderiales bacterium
GGCCTATTACCAGTACTTCTTTTTCGACGAGAACTGCTCGTACCATCTTCTCGGACTGCTCCAGGTGGCACGGCCGGAGCTGGAGCTGACGGCGCCGTTCAGATGGTTCGCGCTGCCGTCGGACACCGTGCGCATCCTGACGCGGCAGCCCGGCCTGGTGGCACGCACCGTCTACCGGCCGGCCAATGCGACCCTCATCGCGGCACGACTGGAGACGATGGCGAAAGATGAGCGCAGCATCGCCAAGGACCTGAGCCAGGGACGGGCACAGGCGGGCGAAGCCGTGCGCGGCCTGCGTCCCGAGCGCGCCGCCGCCGTCCTCGAAGCCGCCCACGACTACGCGACCTACCGGCGCGTCATCGGCCGCCAGGACGTCGCCGACCCGGCGAAGCTCACGCGCGAGCTGCTCGTGGCGCGCAGCGCCGTCGACGCGCCCAACCAGGCGCCGCCGCTCGCCGCCCCCGTGCGCCCCGACGAGGGCCATGGCACCTCGCGGCTCGCCTTCGGCGCCGGCCGCCGCGACGGCCGCAGCTTCCAGGAAGTCCAGGTCCGCGCCACGTACCACGACGTGCTCGACACCGACGAAGGCTACGTGCGCGGCGCGCAGATCGAATTCTTCAAGACCGCCGTGCGGCACTACCAGGGCGGCACCACCCGCCTCGAGCAGTTCATTCCCGTGGACATCCTGTCGCTCTCGCCGCGCGACGATTTCTTCCAGCCGCTGTCCTGGCGCATCGCCGGTGGCTGGAAGCGCAGCTTCGTGGCGAACGGCGCCGAGCCGCTGGTACCCGGCATCGACGGCGGCGCCGGGATGACCTGGAAAACCCGCGGCGGCCGCGCCATGGTCTACGGGCTGGGCGAGGCGGCGCTGCGCACGCATCATGAGCTGGACGGCGGCCATTCGATCGGAGGGGGAGCCCGCTTCGGCGTGCTCGCCGACCCGACGCCGCGCTGGCGCGTACACGCATACGCCGCCGGCATCAATCAGTTCGTAGGGGAGAGAGATACGCCGCGCTCCATCGGCGTGCAGCACCGCGTCGCCCTCGGGCGGGACACGGCGCTGCGGATCGACTTCGCCCGTCTGCGTGAGGCGGACCGCCGCTTCAGCGCCGGATCAATCTCCCTCCAGGTCTACTTCTGACAACATGCGCTTCCTAGCCGCATTGCTCCTCCTCGTGGCCGCGACGGCCTGCACGCCGGTGTTCTTCCAGCCGACGGCCCACATCTATGAGACCCCCGGCCAGTACGGCATCGATTACCAGCCCCTCGAGCTGAAGGCGGCGGACGGAACCGCGCTTTTCGCCTGGTTCCTGCCCGCGAGGGGCGATGCCAAGGGGACGGTGCTCTATCTCCATGGCAACGCGCAGAACATCAGCGCGCACTTCGGCAACGTCGCCTGGATGCCAGCCGCCGGCTTCAACGTGCTCGCGCTCGACTATCGCGGCTACGGCGGCTCGCAGGGCAAGCCGTCGCTCGACGGCGTGCAGCTCGACATCGACGCCGCGATGGCGGCGCTGCTCAAGCGACGCGACGTCGATCCGGCGCGCATCATCGTCTTCGGCCAGAGCCTGGGCGGCGCGCTCGCCATCCACTGGGCGGCGAACACCCCGCACCGCCGGCACGTGAGCGCGGTGATCGCCGACAGCCCGTTCGCCGATTACCGCATGGTGGCGCGCGAGAAGATGGCCGGCTTCTTCATGACCTGGCCTTTCCAGTGGCTGACGCAGTTCACCATCAACAACGACTACGCGCCGATCGCCTCGGTGGCCGCGCTGAGCCCGATTCCGCTGCTCCTCATCCACGGCGACCGCGACTCGATCGTCGGCCCGCATCATTCGGAGCTGCTGTACGAGGCCGCGCAGCAGCCGAAGGCCTTCTGGTCGCTGCCCGATACCGGCCACATCGCCGGTGTGCGCGCAAAGGACGTGCGCCAGCGCCTGACCGAGTTCCTGCGCATGCCCTCCGACGAGCGCCTGGCGATGCTGTCGTCGCGCTAGCCGCTACCATGGAGGCCGATGCGCAAGCTCGGCCTCCTGCTCGCATTCCTCGTCAGCGGCTGCACCAGCCACTTCTTCTACCCCGACCGGGTGTTCGTGCAGGGGCCGGAACGCTTCGGCCTCGAGTACCGCGAGATGCAGTTCGCCGCCGCGGACGGAACCGGGCTGTATTCGTGGTTCCTGCCGGCCCGCGGCGAAGCGCGGGGCACGATCCTCTTCCTGCACGGCAACGCGCAGAACATCAGCGCGCACCTGCCGTCGGTGGCGTGGCTGCCGGCGCAGGGATTCAACGTGCTCGCGCTCGATTACCGCGGCTACGGCCGCTCGGGCGGCTCGGCCGATCTCCCGGGCATCATGCTGGACATCGACGCCGCCATGCGGGTGCTGCTCGAGCGCCCCGAAGTGCGGCGCGACGGCCTCATCGTCTTCGGCCAGAGCCTGGGGGCGGCGCTCGCCATCCACTCCGTGGCGAACAGCTCTCACCGCCAGCATGTGCGCGCGGTGGTCGCCGACAGCCCTTTTGCGGACTACCGCCAGGTGGTGCGGGAGAAGATGGCCGGGTTCTGGCTCGCCTGGCCGTTCCAGTGGCTGCCGGCGCTTACCGTGAACAACGACTATTCGCCGCGCAAGTCGGTCGCCGCGCTGAGCCCGATTCCCCTCCTGCTCCTGCGCGGCGAGCGCGATGGCGTGGTGCCGCCGCACCACGCGCAGCTGCTCTACGACGCGGCGCGCGAGCCGAAGGAGCTGTGGTCGGTGCCCGAGGCGGGACACATCGGCGCGCTGGGCAGCGCGGCGCTGCGCCGCCGCCTGGTCGAGTTCCTGGGAAAGCCTAGCGGAAGCGCCACAGCGCGCCCAGGCTGAGCAACCGGATATCGCTGTCCGGGATGCCCGAGCCGCCCGCGCCGGAATATTCCAGCCAGTCGAAGCGCAGCGCGAGGTTCGCGGTGGCCTCGAACTGGGCGCCGAGGCCGTAGAGCAGGCCGTAGTTGTCGTGCTGCTGCCCGGCGAGGGTGCCGCCGCCCTTCAGGTTGGCGCGGTACATGCCGAGCCGGCCGTGGACCGACAGCGCCCCGGCGATCGGCCAGCCCGCGACGACCGACGCATCCCACGAGTTCGCCTTGACGAGGACGCCGGAACCGCGCGTCTCGCCGAGGTTCGCAAAGCCGGCCTCGGCCGCCAGCACGCGGTTGACCTGGTAGCCGCCGAAGACGCGCAGCGCGCTATCGAGGTTGTCGCAGGTGTTGCAAGCCGGGCTCCAGCGCACCTGCCCGACCGTGGCGCCGGCATACACGTGGCTCGCCGGCGCCGTGCCTTGCGCCAGCGCCGGCAGGCCCAGGAACGCCAGCAGAAGAAATGCCGCCGCCTTCGTCACGTTCATCTCCCTAGCGGAACTTCCACTCCAGCCCGAGCATGAACACGTTGACGTCGACTTCCCCGCCGGTGTCGGTGCCGCCGACCTTGGAGTAATGCTGCCAGTCGCCGCGCAGCGCGAAGCGCGACGAGATGTCGATCTTCGCGCCCGCGCCATACGTGAGGCCGGCAGAGGTCTCGCGCCCGTTGGTGGTGCCGGCAGCGGTCTGGACCGACGCCTTGGTGCCGCCATAGAAGCCGCCCACCTTGCCGAAGATCGATACGCGCTGGGCCGGGTACGTGAACACCGCGACCGCCTCGCTCAACATCGTCTCGAGCTTGGTGGTGGTCGTCGCCGTGGTATGCGTGAACTGCCCGAGGTCGACGACGGCGATCTCCAGGCCGAGGTTGCGCGTGAAGCCGAGCCCGCTATAGATCCGCCAGGCCGTCCCGGTCTTGTCGCACGAGCCGGTGGTGCGGTTCTCGCAGAAGTCGCGCGAATCCGAGCCCCCCAGGCTGGCGCCGAAATAGCTCGACGTGATGAGCTGGGACCAGGCGGCGCCGGGCAGGATGGCTGCCGCAGCGAACACAAGCGTGCAAATCGCGTTCTTGATGTTCATGTTCTCCCTTGTCGGACGCATTATTGGGGCGCCGCGGCGCCCCCGCGCGGCGTGACCGCCACAGTAGCAAAGCACCCCCCGCGCCGCAGCGGCGCGCCGGAAATGGCGGCGCCCGGCCAGCGGCGATGTTGCGCATTCGCAACGTAAGGCGCCTTAGCGGCGCACGAGCGTCTTGAGCGCGGCCCGGATCGCCTCCGCCACCGGCAGGTCGCCGGGAACATCCCGGGCGGCGGCGGCGGCCTCCTTCTCGCTGTAGCCGAGGGCCACCAGCGCATGCACGACGTCCGCGCCCTGGCGCGTGGACGGCTCGCCCGTCGCCTCCGCGAGCTTGCCCTTCAGCTCGAGCAGCAGCCGCTCCGCGGTCTTCTTGCCGATGCCGGGAATGCGGGTCAGGCGCGCCGCGTCCTGCGCCGCGACCGACTGCGCGAGGTCGCCCACCGACATGCCGGAGAGCACCGCGAGCGCGGTCCGCGCGCCCACGCCCGATATGCGGATCAGCTGGCGGAACGCCGTGCGCTCGTCGAGCGTGAAGAAGCCGTAGAGGTTGTGCGCGTCCTCGCGCACCACGAGGTGGGTGAAGAGCGTCACCGGCTCGCCCAGCCCGGGAAGCGCGTACAGCGTGCTCATCGGCACGTCCACCTCGTAGGCGACGCCGCCGACGTCGACCAGCACCTGCGGCGGGTGCTTCGCCGCGAGGCGGCCGATGAGCCGCCCGATCAGATGATCCTGCCTTTCCTGTACTTGAGGCCGTGCCCGTGGGCATGGCAGATGGCGCAGGCGAGCGCGTCGGCCGCGTCGGGCGAGGGCTCGCCGGGCAGCGCGAGCAGCCGGCGCACCATGTGCTGGACCTGCTCCTTGGCGGCGTGGCCGTTGCCGACCACCGACTGCTTGACCTGCAGCGCGGTGTATTCGGCGACCGGCAGCCCGGCGAGCACGGCTGCGCAGATCGCCGTGCCGCGCGCCTGGCCGAGCGCGAGCGTGGATTGCGGGTTGGCGTTGACGAACACCTTCTCGACCGCCACCTCGGCGGGCGCATGCTCGGCGATGACTTCCTTCAATCCTTCGAGGATCACCTTGAGCCGCACCGCCAGGTCGCCCTGCCCGGATTTCACGCAGCCGCTGGTCACGTAGATGAGGCGGCCGCCGTGCGCCTCGATCACCCCGAAGCCGGTGATTTGCAGGCCGGGGTCGATGCCGAGGATCTTCAGTCGAGCACCGCCGTGGTGTACACGTCCTGCACGTCGTCCAGGTTCTCGAGCGCCTCGATCAGGCGCCGCATGCGCGCACCCTCGTCGCCGCCCATCGCCGCCTCGGTGGTCGGCTTCATGGTGACCTCGGCCAGCTCGGGCTTGAGCCCGGCCTTGTCCAGCGCCTCCTTCACCGCGGGGAAGTCGGCCGGCGCGCAGATCAGCTCGACCGAGCCGTCGTCGTTCCGGACGACGTCCTCGGCGCCGGCGTCGAGCCCGGCCTCCATCACCTTGTCCTCGCTCGTCCCCGGCGCGAACACGAACTGCCCGCAATGCTTGAACAGGAACGCCACCGAGCCGTCCGAGCCGAGGTTGCCGCCGTTCTTGGTGAAGGCGTGGCGCACGTCGGCCACCGTCCGGGTGCGGTTGTCCGTCAGGCAGTCGACCAGCACCGCGGCGCCGCCGGGGCCGTAGCCCTCGTAGCGCGCTTCCTCGTAGTTCACGCCGTCGAGCGTGCCGCTGCCGCGCTTGATCGCGTTCTGCACGCTGTCCTTCGTCATGTTGGCTTCGCGCGCCTTGTCCAGCGCGAGGCGCAGCCGCGGATTGGCGTTCGGATCGCCGCCGCCGAGCTTCGCCGCCACCGTGATTTCCTTGATCAGCCGCGTGAACACCTTGCCCTTCTTCGCATCCGCAGCGGCCTTGCGGTGCTTGATGTTCGCCCATTTGCTGTGACCCGCCATAGTATGATTTTAGCGTCATGGCTTCGCCCCTCCTCGTCGCGAAGAACGATCAGACTTCGCTGCACCTCCTTCCGGCGCTCGCCAACCGCCACGGCCTGATCACCGGGGCCACCGGCACCGGCAAGACCGTGACGCTGCAGGCGCTGGCGCACGGCTTCTCGTCGATCGGCGTGCCCGTGTTCCTGGCCGACGTGAAGGGCGACCTCTCGGGCATCGCCAAGCCCGGGGGCGGCAATCCCAAGGTCGACGAGCGGCTGCAGAAGCTGAAGCTGAAGGCGGCGAGCGAACCCTGCCCGGTGGCGTTCTGGGACGTGTTCGGCGCGAGCGGCCACCCGGTGCGCGCCACGGTCTCCGACATGGGGCCGCTGCTCCTCGGACGGATGCTCGGCCTGAACGAGACGCAGGAGGGGGTTCTCTCCGTCGTCTTCAAGATCGCCGACGACGGCGGGCTGCTGCTGCTCGATCTGAAGGACCTGCGGGCGATGCTGCAGCACGTGGGCGACAACGCCGCCCAGTTCAAGACCGCCTACGGCAACGTGTCGACCGCCTCGATCGGCACCATCCAGCGCGGCGTGCTGGCGCTCGAGAGCCAGGGCGGGGCGAGCTTCTTCGGCGAGCCGATGCTCGACATCCGCGACCTGATGCGCGAGCGCGACGGCAAGGGGGTGGTGAACATCCTCGCCGCCGACAGGCTGATGCACTCGCCGAAGCTCTACTCGACCTTCCTCCTGTGGATGCTGGCCGAGCTGTTCGAGCACCTGCCCGAGGTCGGCGACGTCGAGCGGCCGAAGCTGGTGTTCTTCTTCGACGAGGCGCACCTGCTCTTCGACGAGGCGCCCAAGGCGCTGCTCGAGAAGATCGAGCAGGTGGTGCGCCTCATCCGCTCCAAGGGCGTCGGCGTGTACTTCGTGACGCAGAACCCGCTCGACCTGCCGGAGAGCGTGCTCGGCCAGCTGGGCAACCGCGTGCAGCACGCGCTGCGCGCCTTCACGCCGAAGGACCAGAAGGCGGTGAAGACCGCCGCCGAGACGCTGCGCCCCAATCCGAAGCTCAAGGCCCTCGACCGCGTCATCACCGAGCTCGAGGTCGGCGAGGCGCTGGTGTCGCTGCTGGACGAAAAGGGCCGCCCGACGATCGTCGAGCGCGCCTACGTCGTGCCGCCGGCGAGCCAGCTCGGACCGCTCACCGAGGCCGAGCGCGCCCAGCTGCTCAAGAGCTCCACCGTGTACGGCAAATACGAGAACGCGGTCGACCGCGAGTCCGCCCACGAGAAGCTGAAGGGACGCACCGAGCAGGAGAGCCCGGCCGAGCCGGCGCAGAGCGCGAACCCGGTGTCCGACATCCTGTTCGGCAAGACCGGCCCGCGCGGCGGCAAGCAGTCGCAGGGCATCATCGAGGCGATGACGAAAAGCGCGGCCCGCTCGATCGGCTCGGAGCTCGGGCGGCAGGTGCTGCGCGGCATACTGGGGTCGGTGCTCGGCGGCAAGCGACGTTGAGGTACGCGAGCTGGGGCATCGCCTTCGCCGTCGTCGGCACGCTCGCCTTTTCCCTGAGGCCGATCCTCATCAAGCTGTCCTACGCCGCGGCGCCGGTGTCGCCGGTGACGCTGCTCTTCCTGCGCATGGTGCTCTCGCTGCCGTTCTTCATCGCCGTGGCGTGGTGGCTGCGGCGCGAGGAGCCGCGGCTCGCCGCGCGCGACTGGGCGGCCATCGCCGGCCTCGGCTTCCTCGGCTATTACCTGGCGAGCTTCCTCGATTTCCTCGGCCTGCAGTACGTCGGCGCAGGGCTCGCGCGGCTGATCCTCTTCCTCTACCCGACGCTCGTGCTGCTGATCACGTTCCTGTTCCTGCATCGCCGGCCGACGCGCCGCCAGGTCACGGCGCTGGTCATCACCTATGCCGGCGTGGCGCTCGTCGTGTCGAGCCAGGCGCAGGGCGGCGTGCAGGGCCAGCTCTTCATGCTCGGCGTGCTGCTGGTTTTCGCCTCGGCGCTGTTCTATGCGATCTATCTCGTCGCCGGGGGCGAGCTGGTGAAGCGCGTCGGCTCGATGCGCTTCACCGCGTACTCGATGATGGTCGCCACGCTGCCCGCGGTGGTGCAGTTCTTCGTGCTGGAGCCGGCGTCGGCGCTCGAGCTGCCCTCCGCCATCTGGGTGTACGTGCTGATCATGGCCACCGTCAGCACGGTGCTGCCGCTTTTCCTGCAGGCCGAGGCGCTGAGGCGCATCGGCGCGACCAACTTCGGGCTGATCGGCGCGCTCGGGCCCGTCAGCGCGGCCCTGATGGGCGCCGTCGGCCTGGAGGAGCCGCTGACGTGGATCCAGGCCGTCGGCGGCGTGCTGGTGATCATCGGTGTGCTGCTGGTCTCTCTAAAGAGGAGCTGACATGGACATGGGAATCCGCGGCCGGACCGCGCTGGTCTGCGCCGCATCGAAAGGCCTCGGCCGCGCGTGCGCCTTCTCGCTCGCGCGCGAGGGAGTGAAGCTGGTCATTACCGCGCGCAGTCGCGATGCGCTGGAAGCCACCGCTTCCCAGATAAGGAAGGAATGTGGAGTCGAAGTCACCGCGGTGGCGGGCGACATCACCACGGACGAAGGCCGCAAGGCCGCCCTCGCCGCGTGCCCCGCGCCCGACATCCTCATCAACAACGCCGGCGGCCCGCCAACCGGCGACTTCCGCGACTGGGACCGCGAGGTGTGGCTGAAGGCGCTGAACGCCAACATGCTGACGCCGATCGAGCTGATCAAGGCGACCGTCGACGGCATGATCGCGCGGCGCTTCGGCCGCATCGTCAACATCACCTCCGGCGCCGTGAAGGCGCCGATCAGCGTGCTCGGCCTGTCGAACGGCGCGCGCTCCGGCCTCACCGGCTTCGTCGCCGGGCTCTCGCGCCAGACGGTGAAGCACAACGTGACGATCAACAGCCTGCTGCCGGGGTTCTTCCTCACCGACCGCAACCGCGCCACGGTTTCCGCGTTCGCGAAGGAGAAAGGCATGACCGAGGAGCAGGCGCTCGCCGAGCGGCTGAAGACCATCCCGGCCGGCCGCCAGGGCGACCCGGCGGAATTCGGCGACGCCTGCGCTTACCTGTGCAGCGCACAAGCCGGTTTCATCACCGGACAGAACCTGCTCCTGGACGGTGGCGCTTATCCGGGCACGTTCTAGAATCGCCGCTCACCGCCACAGGAGGAGTCCCTTGAGAATCATCGTTGCTGCATTGCTCGCGCTTCTTGCGAGCGCGATTTCAGCTCAGACGTACCCGAACCGCCCGGTGCGGGTCATCGTTCCCTGGCCGCCGGGACAGGCGACCGACATCGCGGCGCGCGTCGTCGCCGAGCGCCTGCAGCAGTCGCTCGGCCAGCCGTTCGTGGCCGACAACCGGCCGGGCGCCGGCGGCGCGATTGGCACCGAGGCGGTGGCGAAGAGTGCGCCCGACGGCTACACGCTGCTGGCGGGCTCGAGCGGGCCGTATTCGATCATGCCCAACCTGCAGAAGACGCCTTACGAGCCGCTCAAGGACTTCGCGCCGGTCAGCCTGATCTGCCTCACTCCGTTCGCGCTCGTCGCCCACCCGTCGAACCCGGCAAAGGACGCCAGGGAGTTCATCGCGCAAGTGAAGGCGAACCCGGGCAACTTCACCTTCGCCTCCTCGGGCACGGGCGCGACCGCGCATCTCTTCGCCGAGCTCTTCAACTCGATGGCGGGACTGCAGGCGCGGCACGTGCCGTACAAGGGCAGCGTGCCCGCGATCACCGACGTCATCAACGGCAACGTCACCTACGCAATAGAAACCGTCGCCGCGACGCAGAGCCACATCAAGTCCGGCAAGCTGAAGGCGTTCGGCGTGACAACCGCAACTCGCGCGGGCGCGATGCCGGATCTGCCGCCGCTCGCCGAGGCGGCGGGGCTGACCGGCTACGACGCCGCGGCCTGGATCGGCTACGTGGCGCCCGCCGGCACGCCGCGCGAGATAGTGCAGCGGCTGTCGTCCGAGATGCAGAAGGTTCTCGCCACCGATGAGCTCAAGCAGCGCCTCGTCTCGCTCGGGCTGGACGCGCGCTCGAGCACGCCCGACGAGATGGCCGCGTTCCTGAAGCGCGAGCAGGAACGCTACGGGCAGATCATCAAGGCACGGAACATCAAGGTCGAGTAGTCCAAGGAAAAGAGCAATAAATCAGGGTCAGAGCCCGATTTAAATTGGGCTCTGACCCCGATTTCTAGGTCTTAAGAATTTCCGTCTTGAACGGCAGGTCGCGCAGGCGCTTGCCGGTCAGCTTGAACACCGCGTTCGCCACCGCCGGCGCCACCGGCGGCAGGCCGGCCTCGCCGATCCCGCCCGGCTTGTTGTCGGTGACGATCACCTTGGTGGTGATCTTCGGCACCTCGTTCATGCGCAGGATCGGGTAGTCGTGGAAGTTCGACTGCTGCGGCACGCCGTCCTTGTAGTCGAGCTTCTCGCGCAGCGCCGAAAGGCCCCAGATCACCGCCGACTCGATCTGCGTCTCGATGTTCTTCGGCTGCAGCGCCACGCCGGTGTCGACCGCGCTCCAGATCTGGTGCACGGTGATCCTGCCGGTCTTGCGATCGACCGAAACCTCGGCCACCTGGGCGATGTAGGTCTCCCAGATGTCGCTGTAGGCGAGGCCGAGGGCGCGTCCGGCCGGGCGCTTCTTCTGCCACTCGGCGAGCTGCATCACCTCGCGGATCACCGCCTGGCCGCGCGGCTGCTTGGCGAGGAGCTGCATCCGCAGGTCGACTGAATCCTTGCCGCCGGCCGCGGCGACTTCCTCGAGGAAGGTCTCGATGGCGAACTTGGTGTAGCCGCCGCCCACCGAGCGCCACACCGCGACGTCGACGCCGGTGTCGGCGAAGAGCTGCTCCACGGTGTGGTTGGCATAGCCGTAGGTCGGCTCGTAGGCGCCTTCGGCGAGCGGCAGATCTTTCTGTCCGCTGGCCTGGAACACCGGCGGCGCGAAGCGGCGGTAGATCGACTCGCCGGCGATGCGGTGGATGAGGCCGACGAGGTTGCCCTGCGCATCGATCCCCGCCTCAAGGCGCTGCACCGTCAGCGGCCGCGGCTTCGTGTACTGCGTGTCGTCCTCGCGGGTCCAGATCATCTTCACCGGGTACCCGGGCACCGCCTTGGCGAGGAAGCCGACGTCGACCGCGTAGTCGTTCTCCGCGCGGCGGCCGAAGCCGCCGCCGAGCAGCGTGGTGTTGATCTTCACGTTCTCGGGCTTGAAGCCATGGCCCTTGACCGCCGCCAGGAAAACCAGCGAAGGCGCCTGCGTCGGCGCCCAGAACTCGATGCGATCGCCGTCGACGCGCGCGGTGCAGTTCTGCGGCTCCATCGTGGCGTGCGTGACGTTGAGCGACGTGTACTCGGCGCTCAGGCGCTTCGCCGCGCCGGCGATCGCCTGCCGCGGGTCGCCGTGCGTCTCGTAAGGCACGCCCTTGTCGCTCAGGTTCGCCGCGCGCTGCTTCCATTCGGCGATGAGCTTGTCCGGGTTGTAGGCGCGCGCCTTCGAGCGCTGGCTCCAGGTCACCTTGAGCGCCTTCTTCGCCTTCAGCGCCGCCGGATAGGTCTCGGCGATGACGCCCACGGCGTAGGGCATGCGCACGATCTCCTTCACGCCCGGCACCTTGCGCGCCTCGCCGTCGTCGACGTTGAGCGGCGCCTCGCCGTTCACCGGCGCGCGCAGCACGGCGGCGTAGAGCATGCCGGGCAGGCGCACGTCGATGCCGTAGATCGCGCCGCCGTTCACCTTGGTCGGCACCTCGATGCGCGGCAGGTCCTTGCCGATGAGGCGGAACTGGCTCATGGGCTTGAGCTGCGCCGCGGTGAACTGCGGCACCTGCGCCGGCACCTGCGCGAAGGCGGCGATCTCGCCGTAGCCCATCTTGCGGCCGGTCGCCTTGTGCACCACGGCGTGCGGCTCGGTGGTGAGCTCGGAGGCCGGCACGTCGAGCTTCTGCGCCACGTTCTGGATCATGATGGCGCGCGCCTGCATGCCGGCAAGGCGCATCACCTGGTAATAGCCGCGCGTGGTGCGCGACGCCCCGGCCACCATGGCGCCGCCGAAGAGCGGGTTGCCGTAGCTCTTGGCGTTGAACGGCGACTGCTCGACGCGCACCTTGCTCCAGTCGAGGTCCATCTCCTCGGCGATGAGCAGCGGCATGGCGGTCATCACGCCCTGGCCCATCTCCGCCGCCGGCGAGTAGATGGTGACGATGCCGTCGGTGCCGACCCGCACCCAGTTGTTGGGCGCGAAGCTCGACTGCTGGGCCAATGCCTCGAACGGCAGATGGCCGAAGGCCACGCCGATGGCGGCCGCACCGCTGGAAATGAGAAACGCGCGACGCGAGACCGGTAGAAACTTGGCGCCCATGATCACGCCTCCTTCGACGCGCGCTGGATCGCGGCGATGATCTGGTTGTACGTGCCGCAGCGGCACAGGTTGCCCTTCATGTGCTCGACGATCTGCTCGCGCGACGGCTTCTTGTTCTTCGCCAGCAGCCCGGCGGCGGTCATGATCTGGCCCGACTGGCAATAGCCGCACTGCGGCACCTGCTCGGCGATCCACGCCTTCTGCAGCGGATGGTCCGCCGCCGGCGACAGGCCCTCTATGGTGGTGATCTTCTTGCCCTTGACGCTGGAGACCGGCGTGACGCACGAGCGGGTCGGCGTGCCGTTGACATGGACGGTGCACGCGCCGCACTGCGCGACGCCGCAGCCGTACTTAGTTCCCGTGAGCCCGAGCTCATCGCGGATGACCCAGAGCAGCGGCGTATCGCCGGGCTGCTCGGAATGCGCTTCCCTGCCGTTGACGACGAACTTGATCATCTGGTGTCTCTCCTCCTGAGGTATCTTGAAGGATAGCACCATGAATCGTCGTCGCATCCTCCTCGCGCTCGCCGCGCTCTGGCCGCTCGCCACCCGGGCGCAACCCAATGCCCACGTCAGCACGACCGACCCGCTGGTGTTCTCGTTTACCAAGGGGGCGTCGGTGATGCCCGGCCGCGTGCGGCTCGACCTGCCGAAGGTCGCCGACAGCGGCCATTCGGTGCCGATGACCGTGTCGGTCGAAAGCCCGATGACCGGCTCCGCGCACGTGCGCACCATTCTCGTTCTCACCGAGAAGAACCCCGTCAGGGACGCCTGCTGGTTCTATCTCGGCCCGCGGGCCGGCAAAGCGGAGGTGAGCTCGCGCATGCGCCTCAACGGCACGCAGCGCGTGGTCGCGATCGCCCAGCTTTCCGATGGCTCCTTCTGGTCCGACGCGCGCGACATCGAGGTGCGCGAAGCCGCCTGCACCGAGAGCTGACGTGGCCCTCGCCCGCGTTCAGCTTCCCGAAAACATCCGCAAGGGCGACCTGGTGGAGGTGCGCGTCTTCATCCAGCATCCGATGGAAACGGGCTTTCGCGCCGACGCCGGCAAGCGATTGCCCCGCAACGCCATCCACTCCCTCGTCTGCCGCTACAACGGCGTCGAGGTGTTCCGCGCGACGATGAGCCCCGGCATTGCCGCCAACCCGTACCTGCGCTTCTACACCCGAGCGGTGGAGCCCGGCGAGCTCGAGTTCTGGTGGCTGGACGACGACGACGTGCAGGGCACGGCGCGCGCGCGGATCAACGTGACCTGAGCAGCCGCCGCAGGAGCGGTATGCAGAGCACGGCGAGGGTCAGCAGGCCGAGCGCGCCGGCGATGGGCCGCTCGAAGAACGCGACAAAGCTGCCGTCGGCCTTGATCATCGAGCTGATGAAGTTCTCCTCCAGCATCGCGCCCAGCACCATGCCGAGGATCGCCGGCGCCACCGGGAAGCCGTTCTCCTCCATCACGTAGGCGATGAGGCCGAAGACCAGCATCAGC
>DASSPL010000012.1:0-8524 GCA_035699685.1 Burkholderiales bacterium
CATCGCGGCGTTCCTCGGCTTCTCCGGCGTTGCCGGCGCGGCCGCGGGTATCGCCAAGGTGCTGTTCTTCCTGTTCCTGATCGCGTTCATCGTGTCGCTGGTGATGGGCTACCGCGGACGCGGCGGCCCGCGCGTACCGCCAGTCTGAGACGCAGCCAGCTGAACCCGATCGGGGTCAGGGCCGGATCGGCTCTGACCCCGATTGTTTTGTCGCGATGGTTTTGTCGACGGATAACTACACGCTGCGCCCATCGGCGCATTGCCGTGCGCGCCGGCGGCTCGCATAGTGTCCCATTCGGAAATCTCCATTCATGAGGTCAAGCACATGAGGTTCGCTCAATCGATGTTTTTCGTGGTCGCGGCGGCGCTGGCGCTCGCCGTCGGAAGCGTGAGGGCCGAGGACAAGGTCGGCAAGGACGCCAACGATCCGGGCTTCAACGCGCTCGACAAGGACAATGACGGCTACATCTCGCGCAGCGAGTCCGCGGGCAACACCAACCTGGCGAAGAAATTCAAGGACGCCGACAAGAACGCCGACGGCAAGCTGTCGCGCACCGAGTACCTGCGCGCGATGACGGCGCAGGACGCGAGCACCGCGAAGAAGAAGGTCAGCAAGGCCGTCGACAAGAACACCGACCGCTCGGCGAGCGCCGGCTCGAGCGCTCCGGCGGGTGACAAGGTCGGCCGCGACGCCAAGGATCCGGGCTTCAACAAGCTCGACAAGGACAACGACGGCTATCTCTCGCGCAGCGAAGCCGCCGGCAACGCGAACCTCGCCAAGAAGTTCAAGGAAGCCGACAAGAACGGCGACGGCAAGCTGTCGCGCACCGAGTACCTGACGGTGATGACCAAGCAGGACGCGCGCACCGCGAAGCGCAAGGTCGACGACAAGCTCGACACCAACAAGGACGGCAAGTAACCCCTAAGTAACCCTCAGGCCCGGCTTCGGGCCGGCAGGCTCCACCGCCCGACGCGGCCGGTGATCCACTTCACCGAGCGTCGGGCGCGATCGGCCACTACCGGCAGCGGCAGCTGCCGGTAGTCGTCGTTGAACACCTCGAAGCTGTACTCCCCGCGGTAGCCCATCTCGTCCAGCCGGCGCACCAGCTCGATCACGCGCTCGCTGTGCACGCCCTCGCCGGGAAACACGCGCGAGTGGCGCGCCGTCTCGATGCGCTCCTCGCGCGAGCGCACCTCCTGCCAGAGGAAGTCCGACAGCTGCACCAGCGTGATCTTCGCCGGCGGGATCTCGTCGAGCGGGTCGAGTCCGGTCTCGTGCGCGAGCATGTGGTAGGAGTCGAGCGCCAGCCCGAGATTCGAGCGATCGGCCGCCTGCACGAGCTCCCACGCCTGCGTGTACTCGTTGACGTGCCGGCCCCAGGACAGCGCCTCGTAGGCGATGCGGATGTCGAGCGGCACGGCGAGCATCGCCAGCTTCTGGAGATCCCGGGTCAGTGCCTGCGGGTCGCCGGTCGCGTGCGGCGAGGCCGACGAGCAGGCGAGCAGGATCCGCGAGCCGAGCGCCCGGCACATCTCGAGCATCGCCTTCGCCACGTCGACCTTGTAGGCGTGCAGCGTCCCCGAGAGTCCCTCGAAGTCGCGCAGCACCTGGAACCCCGTGGCCCTCAAGCCGCTCGCCTTGACCGTGGCCACCGCGGCGCTCACCCCGCCCGGATGGTCGACGATGTCGGTCGCATTCAGCATCACGTGCGTGAAGCCGGCGCCCTTCATCGCCGCGAGCTTCGCTTGGAGCGGCCCCGCCAGCGTGATCGTGTCCATCCCGAAGTGATCCAGATTCATAAATGGGGTCAGATCAACATTTCAGGACGAGGGGACAAGAATTTTTGTCTGGGGCTCCATTAATGTTGATCTGACCCCATTTAGGCTTTGAGGTGGCTGTGGACCAGCTCGAAGGTGACGCCGCCTAGATAGGGTTGCGTGAGGGCGCCTTTCTCGCTCGGTTGCACGGCGCCGCGGTCGACGAACACGGCGCCGCGGCTCTTCAGTTCCTTCACGGCGGCCGTCACGTCGGGCGCGCCGATGCCGACGCGCACCAGGCCTTCTTCCCAGCGCACGTCCTCGGCGCCCGGCGGCGGCTCGATCAGCTGCAGGTAGAACTTGTGGCACGGGCTCTCGAGCAGCGTGCCCTTGGGCAGCACGCCGAAGTACTGGCCGCGCGGCAGCACGCTGAAGCCCAGCAGGTGCTCGTAGAACTCGAGCCAGTCGGCGGTGCGATCGCCCATGATCGACTGCACGATGCCGAACCAGTGCATGCCGGCGAGCGCCTTCGGCCGCGGCTCGACGCCGGCGAGCGGCACGAAGTCGACGTCGTAGATCGAGAAGTCGCGGTAGCGGTCGACGAAGTAGATCAGCGTCTGCGCCACGCCGTGGATGCCGGGGATGTTGAGCTCCATCGCCGAGGCGCGCGTCGGCATGTCCCAGGCGCCGAGGTCGAGCGAGTGCCTGTGGGCGAAGGCGGCGTCGCGCACGCGCAGGGCGAAAGCCGAAAGCACCGGCATGGCGCCGGCGGCCTCGTGGGCGTTGACGATCAGGTTCATCGGCCCCTGGCGGTAGAGCATCACCTCGCGCGAGCGGTGGCGCGCGACCGCGGCGAACCCCATCTGCTGCAGCAGCGCGCCGAACGCCTGCGGCTGCGAGGTCGAGTACTCGACGAATTCCAGCCCGTCCACGCCGATCGGGTTGGACGGCTCAGGCAGGCTCTCTTTCAGGGTCATGGCGTTGCCCGGAATTGTCGAGCCTGTTAAATTAACTTGCAATGTCGTTAATTCCAAGGGTCGCCGACCGTGCGGCGGCCATGCGCAAGCCCAAGGCGCCCGAGGCCAACCGCGCCCGCATCCTCGAGGCGGCGATCGACGAGTTCGCCGCGCGCGGCTTCAAGGGCGCGAGCATGGACGCGATCGCTGCGCGCACCAACACCACGCGGGCGCTGATCAACTACTACTTCGGCAGCAAGGAGAAGCTCTATATCGCGGTGCTCGAGCAGGTCTACGTCGAGATCCGCGAGGCGGAGGGCAAGCTCGACCTCGACCACCTCGACCCGGTGGCGGCGCTGCGCCGCATCGTCGAGTTCACCTACAACTACTACCTCGAGCACGAGGGGTTCGTGCGCATCGTGGTGGCCGAGAACCAGGCGCGCGGCCGGCAGCTGAAGAAGTCGCGGGCGATGCGCACGCTGAACCGGCCGATCATCGACCGCCTGTCCGGCGTCATCGCGCGCGGCCAGGCCGAGGGACGCTTCCGGCGCGACGCCGACCCGGTGGAGATCCACAAGGCGATCGCCGCGCTCGGCATGTTCAACGTCACCAACCGCTACACGTTCGGCGCGATCTTCCAGCGCGAGATGGGCCGGGAGGGCGACGTCGCCCGCCGCCGCAACATCGCCGCCGACATCATCGTCAGTTACGTCACCACCAAGGAGGAGCCATGAACCGACGCACCGCAATCCAGGCCGGCGCAGCCCTCGCGGCCGCCACCGCGCTGCCCCTCAGTTTCCCCGCCCGCGGCCAGGCGAAGCCGCTGCGCTTCGCCGCCGTGTTCTCGGACAAGGACATCCGCGCCGACATGATCCGCATGCTGGCGAAGGAGGTCGAGCGCGACTTCAAGCTCGAGCCCTTCTACGCCGGGACGCTGTTCAAGCAGGGCACCGAGCTCGTCGCCCTGCAGCGCGACAACCTCGAGCTCGGCAACATCGCGCCGCAGGATTTCTCCAAGCAGATCCCGGCGTGGTCGATCCTCACCTCGGCTTATCTCTTCCGCGACGCGAACCACCTCGAGCGCTTCTGGTCGGGCGAGCTCGGCGCGCAGTTCAAGAAGCAGGCCGAGGACCAGCTCAAGGTGAAGGTGCTCGGGCCGACGTTCTTCGGCACGCGCCAGGTGGGCCTCAAGCCGAAGAAGAAGATCAGCACGCCCGCCGACCTCGCCGGCATCAAGCTGCGCATGCCGCCGGGCGACGCCTGGCAGCTGCTCGGCCGCTCGATCGGCGCCAACCCGACGCCGATGGCCTACGCCGAGGTCTACACCGGCCTGCAGACCGGCGCCATCGACGGCCAGGACAACCCGCTGCCCAACGTGCAGAACATGAAGTTCTACGAGGTGATGTCGCAGATCGTGCTGACCTCGCACCTGGTGGGCTACGACCTGCTGACCATGAACCTGAAGGCGTGGAACGGCATGTCCGCCGCGCAGCAGAAGTCCTTCCAGGCGGCGGTCGACAAGTCGATCAAGTGGAGCGCGGACGAGCACCTGAAGCGCGAGGCCGAGCTCGCCGACGGGTTCAAGAAGCAGGGCCTCGAAGTCTATGCGCCCGACGTCAATGCGTTCCGCGCCCACGCGCAGAAGGTCTACCTCGCCTCGGACGAGGCGAAGGAATGGCCCAAGGGCATGCTGGAGAAGATCAACGCGCTGAAATAGAAGCTGCGCTGGAAATAGTGGAATGGATGCGGCGCAGGGCGGAGAACATCGCCGCGGCGATGCTCGCGGTGATGTTCGTCGCCTTCGTGCTGCAGATCGTGTTCCGCTACTTCTTCAACTTTCCCATCGGCTGGACCTCCGAGCTGACGGTCGTCATGTGGCTGTGGCTGGTGCTGTGGGGCGCCTCGTTCGTCCTGAAGGAGAGCGAGGAGGTGCGCTTCGACCTGGTCACCGCCGCGGTGGGGCGGCGCGCGCGCGTGGCGATGGGGATCGTCGCCGGCCTCGCGCTGGTCGTGCTCTACGGCGCGTCGCTGCCGGCGACCTGGAAGTACGTGACCTTCATGAAGGTCGAGAAGAGCTCCTACCTCAAGATCCGCATGGACTGGCTGTTCGCCATCTACCTCGTCTTCCTGGTCGCGATCCTCGGGCGCTACCTGTGGATGCTGTGGATCCTCGCCCGCGGCCGGGAGCCTGAGGAAGCCGACGTCTCCGCCAAGGCGGGCTCGGGCCTGTGAGCCCGTTCGCGTGGACGGTGCTCGCCATCGTCGCGCTCAGCCTGCTCGGGCTGCCGATCGGCCACGCGATGATCGCCGGCTCGCTGCTCTACTTCTGGATCAAGGGCGTCGACATGGGCACGGCGGCCGAGCAGCTCCTGAACGGGATGTACACGAGCTACCTGCTGCTCGCCATCCCGCTGTTCATCCTCGCCGCCGAGTTCATGAACTCGGGCTCCATCATGGACAGGCTGCTGCGCTTCTGCAACGCGCTGGTCGGCCGCTTCCGCGGCGGCCTCGCGCAGGTGAACGTGGTGCAGAGCATCATCTTCGCCAGCATGTCCGGCTCGGCGCTCGCCGACGCGGCGGGCAGCGGCAAGATCATGCAGACGCTGATGACGAAGGGCGGGCGCTATCCGCCCGCGTTCGCCGCCGCGCTCACCGCGGTGTCGTCGGTCATCGGGCCGATCATCCCGCCGTCGATCCCGCTGGTGCTCTACGCGCTGATCTCGGACACCTCGATCGGCTACCTCTTCATCGGCGGCGTGATCCCCGGCCTGCTGCTCGGCGTGGTGCAGATGGCGCTCATCGCCGCCACGGCCAGGCGGCGCAACTTCCCGGTCGAGGAGCCGGTGCCGGCGCGCGAGCTGCCGCGCATCGCCTGGGAGGCATTCCCGGCGCTGATGATGCCGGTGATCCTGCTGGGCTGCCTCTACAGCGGCGTGACCACGCCGACCGAAGCCGCGGCCGCGGCGGCGGCCTACGCGCTCGCCGTGTCCGCCATCCTCTACCGCAGCCTCGGCTGGCGCGACGTCTACGGCTCGCTGGTGGCGAGCTCGCGCATCACCATCTCGATCGGCATGCTGATCGCGGGCGCGCTGGTCTTCAACTACGTCATCACGGTCGAAAACATCCCGCGCACGCTGGCCGCCGCGCTCAAGGCGTACGAGCTCTCGCCGCTTGCCTTCCTCGTGTTCGCCAACGTCGTGCTGCTGATCCTCGGCTGCTTCCTCGAGGGCACCACCATCCTGCTGGTCATCGTGCCGGTGCTGCTCCCCACCGCCAAGGCGCTCGGCATCGACCCGGTGCATTTCGGCGTGGTGGCGGTGATCAACATCATGATCGGCCTGGTCACCCCGCCTTACGGGCTGCTGCTCTTCATGATGAGCAAGGTCGCCGACATCCCGCTCGGCGACCTGGTGCGCGAGGTGATGCCGTTCCTCGGCGTCATGCTCGGCGCGCTGGCGCTGATCACCTTCGTCCCGGACCTGGTGCTTTTCCTCCCGCGCCTGCTCGGCTACAAAGGATAGCCATGATCGGAAAGGCGGCGGTGGCGATGTGGTGGAACGTGGCGCCCGAGGTGCGCGCGGAGTGGGAGGAATGGCACACGTGCGAGCACTTCCCGGAGCGGCTCGCCATTCCCGGGTTCCTGCGCGGCACGCGCTGGACCGACGGCAACGGTGCCTACTTCGTCCTCTACGAGACCGCGGATGCCGCGGTCCTGACCGGAGCCGCATACCTCGAGCGCCTGAACAATCCGACGCCGTGGTCGCGCCGCATGATGCCGCACCACCGGGACATGGTGCGCAGCCTGTGCGTCGTGCGCTGCAGCTACGGCGCCGGCGTGCCGGCTGCGATGGCCACGGTGCGCTTCTCCGGCGAGCCGCCCGAGCTGCCGCGCGCGAGGGGCGTAACCGGCGCGCATTTCCTCGAGTCGCAGCCGCTTCCCGGGGTCGTCACCACGGAGCAGCAGATCCGGGGCGGCGACGCCGCGGCCGACAAGGTGCTCCTCGTCGGCGGCTACGACGCCGAAGCCGTGCGGGCCGCCGCCGGCAAGGCGGCGCCGCGCGGCTCGACGATCGGCCTCTATCGCGTGGCTTACTCGCTCCATGCCTAAGGCCGTCCGCCGCATCGTGACCGGGCATCGCGCGGATGGGCGCTCCACCGTGCTGCTCGATGGTCCGTCCCCCAGCGTCAAGCAGCGGGCGGCGGGCAATGCATCGACCCTCCTGTGGGTGACGGAGGAGTCGCCGGCGAGCGCGTCCGGCGCCGAGGACCGCGCGGCGCGCGACATCGCCGTGCCGCCGCCGCGGCGGGGCAGCATCTTCCGCATCGCGGAGTTTCCGCCGCATACCGGCGGCGAGGTGCGCGACAACGAGGCGCTGCTGCGCGACTTCGGCATCGGCGCGGACGTGGCGCGCGGTCATCCGCCGCGCCATCCGGCGATCCACCGCACCCGCAGCCTCGACTACGTCATCGTGCTCGAAGGCGAGATCGACCTGCTGCTCGACGACGGCGAGGTGCGGCTGCGCGCAGGCGACGTGGTGGTGCAGCGCGCGACCAACCATGCGTGGATCAACCGCGGCGAAGCGCTCTGCCGGCTCGGCATGGTGTTCATCGATGCGGAAGAGCCCGGGGAGCTGCGCCGGTGATCGACGGCAACACGCTCATCTATGCCACGCCGGGCAACCCGGTGGCGCAGGTGCGCCTGCCGCAGGTGATGGAGGTCGTGTTCCGCGAGCTGGGGCACAACGCGGTGTGGGTGCCGATGCACGTCGACCACGAGGGCCTCAAGGTGGTGGTGCAGGCCTTGCGCACGATGCGCAACTTCCGCGGCATGACGGTCGCCATCCCGCACAAGCCCGTGGTCGGCGCGATGCTCGATCGCCTGTCGCGGCGGGCGCAGGCGGCGGGCGCCGTCAACCTGGTGCGGCGCGAGCCCGACGGCACGCTCTACGGCGACATCGTCGACGGCGCCGGCTTCGTGCGCGGCCTCGAGCTCAACGGCCACTCGGTGAGGGGCGCCACGGCCTGGCTGGTCGGCGTCGGCGGCGGCGGCTCGGCCATCGCCGCGTCGCTGGCCGAGGCCGGCATCGGGCGCCTTTTCATGCGCGATGCCGATCCCGCGCGCGCCCGGGCGATGGCCGAGCGGCTGAAGCACCACTATCCCTCGGTGCGCGCGGAGGTGTCCGAGGAAGCGCCGCGCGCGACGGATTACGCGATAAACGCGACCCCGGTCGGGCTGCAACCTGCCGACCCCATGCCGTTCGATCCCGCGGCTCTGCCGCAGAGCACCGTCGTCTGCGACATCATCATGAAGCCGAGCGAGACGCGCCTCCTGCAGGCCGCGCAGGCGCGCGGCATGCGCGTCCAGCACGGCCAGCACATGCTGGACGCCCAGGTGCCGATGTACCTCGACTTCCTCGGCATCGCCTACCCGGACGAGGCGCGCATCAGGGCCATCTCGGCGCGGGCCTGAGCGCGGGTACCGGGAGCACAATCCCGGTATGGCAGACAAGTCGATCGACGACCGCGACGCGAGGTTGCGGCGGATGAAATGGCTGGCGACGGGCCTGCTCGTCGCGGCGGGCGCGGTGTACGTCGCGGCGCGGGCCTACGAGCCGCAGTACCCATGGCTCTATTACGTCGCGGTCACGGCGGAGGCGTCGATGGTGGGAGCCATCGCCGACTGGTTCGCGGTGACGGCGCTTTTCCACCATCCCTTCGGCCTGCGATTCATCCCGCATACCGCGATCATTCCCAGGAACCGGGACCGCATCGCGCGCGGCCTGTCCACTTTCATCCAGACCAACTTCCTG
>DASSPL010000013.1:0-2236 GCA_035699685.1 Burkholderiales bacterium
ACTCCTTCGCGTAGCCGTAGCCGCCGTGGGTCATGACCGCGGTCTGGCAGGCGTTGAAGCCGGCTTCGCCGGCCAGGTACTTGGCGGCGTTGGCCTCCGCGCCGCAAGGCTTGCCGGCATCGTAGAGGGCGGCCGCCTTCATCACCATGAGCGTCGCCGCCTCGAGCTCCATCCAGCATTGGGCGAGCGGGTGCTGGATGCCCTGGTTCTTGCCGATGGGGCGATCGAAGACGACGCGCTCCTTCGCGTATTGCGTGGCGCGCCGGAGCGCCGCCTTGCCGAGGCCGATGCCCTCGGCGGCGATGAGGATGCGCTCGGGGTTCATGCCGTGCAGGATGTACTCGAAGCCGCGGCCTTCCTCGCCGATGCGGTCGGCCGCCGGCACGCGCAGCCCGTCGATGAAGACCTGGTTGGTGTCGACGCAGTGCCGGCCCATCTTGTCGATGGTGCGCACCTCCACCTTCGCGCGGTCGATGTCGGTGTAGAAGAGGCTCATGCCGAGCGTGGGCTTCGCCGCCTCTTCCAGCGGCGTGGTGCGCGCGAGCACCAGCATCTTCCGCGCCACCTGCGCCGTGGAGATGAACACCTTGGCGCCGGACATCACGTAATGGCCGCCGTCGCGCACCGCCTTGGTCGTGATGCGCGTCGTGTTGAGCCCCGCGTCGGGCTCGGTCACCGCGAAGCAGGCCTTTTCCTCGCCGCGGATGAGCGGCGGCAGCATGCGCGATTTCTGCTCCTCGGTCCCGAAGACCACGACCGGGTTCAGCCCGAAGATGTTCATGTGCACGGCGGAGGCCGCGCTCTGGCCGCCGCCGGACTCGGCGATCGCCTGCATCATGATCGCGGCCTCGGTCACGCCCAGCCCCGCGCCGCCGTACTCTTCCGGCATGCAGATGCCCAGCCAGCCGTCGCGCGCCATCGCCTGGTGGAAGTCGTGCGGAAACTCGCCGCTCCGGTCGCGCTCGAGCCAGTAGTCGTCGCCGAACGGCGCGCACACCTTCTCGATCGCCGCCTTCACCGCCACCTGGTCGTCTGTCAGGTCGAAGTTCATGACTCCCTATCGCACCACTCGGTCGGGGGATTCTTCGTAAGGCGGTGAGTAGATGACCAGCACCTTCACCGGCTCATCGCTGGTGACGGTGAAGACGTGCGGCATGTCGGGCGGGAAGAAGCAACAGTCGCCCGGACCGAGCTCGCAGGTCTCCCCGCCGACCTCCGCACGCGCGCGGCCCTCGAGCATGTAGCAGACCTGCTCGATGCCGGGATGGGCGTGGGGCAGCGCCCCCTTGCCGCGCTCGATCACGCCCAGCACCACCTCGAGCTGCTTCGCACCCACGTTCTCGCGGCCGATGAGGCGCCGGTTCACCGTGCCGACGTGGTTGGCCGGGTGGTAGCCCGGCACCTCGCCCGCGCGCACGAAGTAGCGGCGGCCCGCGGTCATTGCGGCTCGATGCCGGCGTTCTTGATGAGGCGCGTCCATAGCGCGAGCTGGTCGGCGACATACCTGGCGAACTCCTCCGGGCTCTTCGAAGGCCAGACCTCGAAGCCCGCCGCGGCGAGCTTCTCCTGCACATCCTTGTCGGCGAGCACCGCCTGCACTTCGGTCGAGATCCGGTCCACGATGTCCTTCGGCACGCCCGCGGGCCCGAAGATGCCGTTCCACGAGGTGAGGTCGAAGCCCGGGATCGCGCTCGCCACCGGCGGCAGGTTCGGGAAGATCTTCGAGCCGCGCGCCGGCGTGACCGCGATCGGGCGCACGCGGTTGGCCTTCAGCATCGCCATGCCCGAGCCGAAGTCCACCACGTAGAGCTGCAGCTGCCCGCCGATGAGGTCGGTGAGCGCCTGCGGGCTCGACTTGTAGGGAACGCCGACGATGTCGATCTTCGCCTCGCGGCGAATCGTCTCGGAGGCGACGAGCGACGTGCTGTTGGGCGTGCCGTAGGAGATCTTGCCGGGGTTGGCCTTCGCGTAGCTGATCAGCTCCTGCAGGGTCTTGATCGGCATGTCGTTGTTGACCGCGACGGCGAAGGGCAGCTCGCCGGTGCGCACGATGGGCGTGAAGTCCCTGATCGGGTCGTAGCGCAGCGTCTTGTAAAGGCTCGGGTTGGCCGAGTGCGACGTGTTCGTCGTCATGAAGAGCGTGTAGCCGTCGGGCTTGGCGTTCTTCACCAGCTCCGCGGCGATCTGGCCGTTGGCGCCCGGCTTGTTCTCGATCACCACCGGCTGCTTGAGGCGC
>DASSPL010000014.1:0-6521 GCA_035699685.1 Burkholderiales bacterium
CGGAGTCGGGCGCGAGGCCCGTCATCTCCATGTCGATCCAGATCAGATTGTTAGGATCAACCGCCATGGCTTATTCTACTTTGGCATGCCCAACGCACTGACCTGGCTGTTCCTCGCCGCGCTCGTCGCGGCCACCGCAACGCGCCTGTGGCTCGGCCGCCGGCAGATCCGCCACGTCGTCGCGCACCGCGACGCCGTGCCGCCGGGCTTCGCCGACTCGATCCCGCTCGCCGCGCACCAGAAGGCGGCGGACTATACCGCCGCCAAGACGCGCCTCGGCTCGGTCGACGTGCTGGTGGGCGCGCTGCTGACGCTCGCGCTGACGCTCGGCGGCGGGCTGCAATGGCTGTCGGATGCCTGGGCGGGCGTGTTCGCGCCGGGCGGCCTGGCGCATGGCACGGCGCTCCTCATCAGCCTGTTCTTCGTGCAGGCGCTGATTTCCCTGCCGCTCTCGCTCTACCGCACCTTCGTCATCGAGGCGCGCTTCGGCTTCAACCGCATGACGCTCGCCCTGTACCTCGCCGACCTGGTCAAGCAGACGCTGCTCGGGCTCGCGCTCGGCGTGCCGCTCCTCCTGGCGGTGCTGTGGCTGATGGAGCGCATGGGCGAATACTGGTGGCTCTACGTCTGGATCGTGGTCACGATCTACAGCATCGTGGTGCAGCTCATCGCCCCCGCGGTGATCCTGCCGCTGTTCAACAAGTTCACGCCGATCACCGAAGGCGAGCTCGCGCAGCGCGTCGAGGCGCTGCTCAAGCGCTGCGGCTTCAAGTCGAACGGCCTGTTCAAGATGGACGGCTCCAAGCGCTCGAGCCACGGCAACGCGTTCTTCACCGGCTTCGGCGCCACCAAGCGGATCGTGCTGTTCGACACCCTGGTCGAGCGCCTGCACCCGTCGGAGGTGGAGGCGGTCCTCGCCCACGAGCTCGGCCATTACCGGCTGCACCACATCATCAAGATGCTGGTGCTCTCCACGGTGATCACCTTCGCCGGCCTGTGGCTGCTGGGACAGCTCATCGACAAGCCGTGGTTCTACGCCGGGCTCGGCGTCACCACGCCGGGCACCGCCAGCGCGCTCGCGCTCTTCACCCTGGTCGTCGGCGAGTTCCTGTTCTTCATCCAGCCGGTGATGGCGCGCTACTCGCGCAAGCGCGAGTTCGAGGCCGACGCCTACGCCACGCAGCACGCCAGCGCCGGCGACCTGGTGCACGCGCTGGTCAAGCTCTACCGCGACAACGCGGCGACGCTCACGCCCGATCCGCTGCACTCGGCCTTCTACGACTCCCACCCGCCGGCGGCGGTGCGCATCGCCCGGCTGAGAGGCACCACATGAATCCGCTCGCAAGCCGCAAATGCAAGCCCTGCGAGGGCGGCGTCGCGCCCTATACGCCCGAGCAGGCGAAGGACATGCTGAGAGAGCTGAAGGGCTGGATCGTCGAGGACGGCCGGCTGGTCAAGCTCTACCCGTTCACCAACTATTACCAGACCATGGCCTTCGTCAACGCGCTCGCGTGGATCTCGCACCGCGAGGACCATCATCCCGACCTCGCGGTCGGCTACAACAAGTGCCGCGTCGAGTACTGGACGCACGCCATCGGCGGGCTTTCGGAGAACGACTTCATCTGCGCCGCGAAGGCGGATGCGCTGTTCGATCTTTGAAGCGGGTCTTTAGCTCCTACAGCCTGGCTGCGGTGCATCACGCCCGCAACCTGCTGGAAAGCGCGGGCATCCGCGCGGTCGTGAAGAACGAGTACCTTTCTTCAGCCATGGGCGAGCTCCCGCCGGCCGAGTGCCAGCCGCAGCTGTGGGTGCTGCAGGATGCGGATGCGGCGCGCGCCGAGGCGCTGCTGCAGGGGGAGGCGGCGGGGCCCGATTGGACCTGCGCCTGCGGCGAGCGCCTGGGCGGGCAGTTCACCCGCTGCTGGAGTTGCGGCGCCGATCGATCGGCGTGACCTGCGCCGGCGCCGGCCGGCGGTTTCCCTTGAAGCTGATGATCTCGAAGCCCGGGCTGAGCGCGACGACGGCGTCCGGCGGGATGTCCTTGTAGACCACGGCGTTGGCGCCGATCCTGACGTTGTCGCCGATGCGGATGCCGCCGAAGACCCTCGCCCCGGGGCCGATATAGACGTCGTCGCCGATGACCGGCGTGCCGGGGCGGCTGCCATCGGCCATGCCGATGGTCACGCCCTGCGAAAGGTTGAAATTGCGGCCGATGACGGCGCTGCCCGTGACGGTGATCCCGCCGAAGTGCCCGATGTAGAACCCCGGGCCAATGCGCGCGGTGCGCGGCACCTCGATCCCCCAGAGCACGCGCACCGCCAGGTAGGCGATGTGGTACAGAGCGGAGCACAGCCAGCGAACCGGCGCCGGCTGGCGCAGCGCCCAGGCGCCGAAGCGATAGACGAGCACGGCATGCGTTCCCGGCGCGGCGAGCACGCGCAGCCAGCTTCCATCCTCGTATTGGAGCGATCGCCCCAGGTCTGCCCTAAGGTGCGACATGCCAGGACCGAAGCACCGGGCATGCCGGAGACGCCGTACAACTACAGGAGTCGCGCGACCGTGAGCAAAGCGAGAGCGAACACCCACACTACGACCGCGCGCCAGAGCAATCCGACGGTGCTGTCGAGAAACGGGCCTTCGGCGGGCTCGCCGACGCCGAGCTCAGGCCGCGGCTGCATGCCGTCGACCTCCTGTACCGGCATGCCCAGCCGCACGCCCATCGCCCCGGCGCCGGCGGCGAGCACGATGCCGGCATTCGGATCGAACCAGCCGCGCGCCTGCGTGCGCCAGCAGTACACGGCGTCCTCGAAGTCGCCGACCACGGCGAACGCCGCCGCCGTCAGCCGCACCGCCGGCCACTCGAGCAGATAGAACACGCGGTTGGCGAACTGGCCGAAGCCGCCGATGTCCTTCCAGCGCCACGCGAAATACGCGGCGAGACGGTAGAGGATCGCGCCGGTCGGGCCCGGGAGCAGCAGGTACCACAGCAGCACGCCGAACACGTGCCGGTGGGAGGCGAGCAGCGCCTCCTCGATCGACAGGCGAATCACTTCCTCGCGCGTGCGCACCACGCCCGACGCGCCGCGCCAGCCCTCGAGCCGGCTGCGCGCGCGCTCGATGTCGCCCTCCTTCACCGCGAGCTGGATGTCGGTGAAGTAATGGCTGAACTGCCGGAAGCCGAGCGTGAGATACAGCACGGCGATGTTGAAGGCGAGCGCGAGCAGGAAATGCACCGAGGCGAGCAGGACGTGCACGGCGAACGCCAGCGCCACCGGCGGCACCACGGCGACGAACCACGCGATCATGCCGTGGCGGCGCTCACCCCCGTTGAAGGTCTGCTCGAGCCACGACGCCCACGCCGCCAGCGTGCCCTGCACGGCCTGCCTCTCGCCGAGCGGCCGCCATTGCTCGATGACGAGGGCCGCGATGATCGCCATGACGCTCATAGCCCATTCTAACCAATCGGTTTATGCGCCAAGGCTGCGGCAGAAGTTGATCAGCATGCCGGCGGTCGCGCCCCAGATGACGCGGCCGTGATGCTCGATCACGTAGTAGGTCGCGAGGCGCTCGCCGAACTGCCGGCTCTCGCGGCGATGGTTCGCCGGATCGAGGATGAAGGCGAGCGGCACCTCGAATACCTCGTCGACCTCGCGCGCGTCAGGCACCAGCTCGAGCGGCGGCGTGACCACGCCGACCACCGGCGTGACGCGGAACCCGGTGCGCGTCAGGTATTCGGGCAGGCGCGCCAGCACCTCGACCCGGTGCATCGCCAGGCCGATCTCCTCCTCGGCCTCGCGCAGCGCCGTGTGCTCCGGCCCCGGGTCGTCGGGCTCGGCCCGGCCGCCCGGAAAGCTCACCTGCCCCGAGTGCGCCTTGAGGTGCGCCGTGCGCTTGGTGAAGAGCACGGTCAGGCCGTCGGGATGCGCCACGATCGGCACCAGCACCGCCGCGGCCGTCACCGCAGCCTCTTCCCGGCCGGCGCCGTCGTCGCCATAGACGGTCTCGATTCTCGCCGCCGCCGCCAGGCGCCGGCGCAGTTCGGCAAGTTCCACTACACTGCGCGCAAAGGAGGAACCACCACCATGAAACGCCTAGCCCTGACCGTCGCCCTTGCGCTCTTCGCCTCGACCGCCCTCGCCAACAGCTGCCCGAAGGAGATGCGCGCCATCGACGCCGCGCTGCCCAAGGCCAAGCTCACCGCGGCGCAGACCGAGGAAGTGAAGAAGCTACGCGCCGACGGCGAGAAGCTGCACAAGGAAGGCAAGCACGACGCGTCGATAGCCGCCCTCAACAAAGCCAAGGGCATCCTCGGCATCAAGTAAGCGATCTAGGGGACCAGGACCACCGAGCCGGTGGTCTTGCGCCCTTCGAGGTCGCGGTGCGCGGTGGCCGCGTCGGCGAGCTTGTACTTCTTCGTCGTCTCGATGCGGATCTTGCCCGAGCCGACCATGTCGAAGAGGTCCTTCGAGCGCGCCTCGAGGTCGGCGCGGCTCGCGATGTGCGTGGCGAGCGTCGGCCGCGTCACGTAGAGCGAGCCTTTCGTCGACAGGATGCCGAGGTTGACCGGCGCCCCCGGGCCCGAGGCGTTGCCGAAGGAGACGATCAGGCCGCGCGGCCGCAGGCAGTCGAGCGTGCCTTCCCAGGTGGTCTTGCCGACCGAGTCGTACACCACCGGAACGCCCTTGCCGTCGGTGAGCGCCTTCACGCGCTCGACGAAGTTCTCCTTGCTGTAGTTGATGACGTGCGTCGCGCCGTGGTCCTTCGCCAGCTTGACCTTGTCGTCGGAGCCGGCCGTGCCGATCACCGTCACGCCGAGGTGCTTCAGCCATTGGCAGGCGATCAGGCCGACGCCGCCGGCCGCGGCGTGCCACAGGATCGTCTCGCCTTTCTTCACCGGGTAGGTGGTGAAGATCAGGTAGTGGACGGTGAGGCCCTTCAGCATCATCGACGCCGCCTGGTCGTCGCTGATGTTCTGCGGCAGCTTCACCATGCGGTCGGCCGGCACCACGCGCTGGTCGCAATACGACCCGGGCAGGCCGGTATAGGCGACGCGGTCGCCGGCCTTGAGGTTGGTGACGCCGCCGCCGACCGCCTCGACCACGCCCGCGCCCTCGTTGCCGGCGATCATGGGCAGCTGCATCGGGTAGAGGCCCGAGCGCTGGTAGGTGTCGACGAAGTTGACGCCGATCGCGGTGTGGCGGATGCGGACCTGTCCCTGCCCGGGCTCGCCGACCTGGACGTCGTCGTACTGCAGCACTTCGGGACCGCCCTGCTTATGGAAACGGATTGCCTTGGCCATGCTCTTCTCTCCTGGAAATGAAACTGACTAGTCTTTCTTCGGGGGTTCGGTGGAGGCCCGCATGGCCTGCAGCGCGGCGCGCTGCAGCTCGAGCCCCTGGATGGAAAACTTCACCATATTAAGGTTCATGTTGAGCCACGCCTCGACCGAGCGCAGGTCGGCGATGCGCTTGTCCACCTCCTGCGGGTCGAAGGTCGGCATCGCCATGCCGGGGAGCGGCACGCCGAGGTTACCCCACAGGCGCCGGTACATCTCGAACGGATCGGTGGGCGTTTCGTCAGCCATAGGCCCTGCCTTCCTCCTGCGGCTCGAAGAATTCCTTCAGCTCGGCCTCGCGGCTGACGGTGTCCTGGTAGCCCAGGTCGATGAGCGCGCGGCAGAACGACTCCTCGAACAGCAGGTAGCTCGCGAGGTTGGACCCCGAGCGGTTGAGCGCGCCGGTCGGCTTCAGCACGAAGCGCACCGTCGCCGGCAGCTCGTGCAGGAAACGCGCGGCAATGCGCTCGATCGGCTGCGACGGGGTGATGAACAGCACCTTCACCGGGCGCAGCTGCAGGCCCGAGTCGCCCAGCTTGTCGGAGGGGATCAGCCGCACGGTGCGGTTGATGCGCTCGAGGCGCTCGATGTCGACCGCCAGGCCGTCGAGGAAGATGGAGTTCAGCGCGTGGCCGGCGATCTGCGCGAACGACGGATAGACGTTGGAGCGCGAGCGGCTCTGGTCCTGCGCCTGGCGGCCGGTGCCGACGACGAGCACGCGGTCGGCGCCCAGGTGCAGCGCCGGGCTGACGGGCGCGATCTGCCGCATCGAGCCGTCGCCGAAGTACTCGCGGTGCACCTTCACCGCCGGGAAGATGAAGGGCAGCGCGGCCGAGGCGAGCAGGTACTCGGCCTTGAGCGTCACCGCGGCGCCGATGCGCTGGTTGCGCTCCCAGCCCTCGAGCCCGCTGCCGCCCTGGAAGAACGACACGCTCTGCCCGCTGGTGTAGCCCGAGGCGGTGACCGACAGCGCATAGAGCGCGCCGGCGTCGATGTTGTCCTGGATGCGCTCGAACGGCAGGGTGCGCTCGAGCATCTGCGCGAGCGGCGTGTTGTCGAGCAGCGATACCGGCGAGTTGCGCCGGATGAGCATCATCGCCGCCAGCCACTGCGCGCCGCTGCGGATGATGTGCCACGCATCGGTGCGGTAGATGTGGTGGCAGCGCATGTGCTCCCACACCTCGAT
>DASSPL010000015.1:0-4091 GCA_035699685.1 Burkholderiales bacterium
GGGCATCCAGATCTTCACCAACATGAACGGCCGGCCGATGGACGAGCCGGAGTTCTTCCCGATCTTCGAGCGCATGTCGAAGAAGTACGACCTGCCGATCTGGGTGCACCCGGTGCGCACGGCGAAGTTCGCCGACTACCCCGGCGAGGCCAAGTCGAAGTACGAGATGTGGTGGCTGTTCGGCTGGCCCTACGAGACCAGCGTGTTCATGGGGCGCATGGTGTTCTCGGGCATGTTCGACAAGCTGCCGAAGCTGAAGATCATCACGCACCACCTCGGCGCGATGGTGCCGTTCCTCTCGCACCGCGTCGGCTACGGCATGGACCAGTTCGGCAGCCGCACCTCGGACGAGGACTACGAGGGGATGCTGAAGAAGATGAAGAAGCGGCCGGTCGACTATTTCAAGATGTTCTACAACGACACGTCGATCAACGGCTGGGCGAGCGGCATGCGCTGCGGCATCGACTTCTTCGGCGCCGACCACGTCCTCTTCGGCACTGACTGCCCGTTCGACCCCGAAGGCGGCCCGCTCTTCATCCGCGAGATCTTCAAGGCGATGGACAGCCTGAAGCTGCCGCCGGGCGACCGGCGCAAGATTTATTTCGGCAACGCCGCGAACTTGCTCAAGCTGCAGTTGCCAAAGCCGGAGGCGAAGCGTAGAAAATAATTCCGCTTCGCAGGAGGTGATCCATGGCCGACACCGCAGCCCGCTTCGGCGGCTCGATCCCGGAGTACTACGACACCATCCTCGGCCCGGCGCAGTTCGACGCCATAGCGGCCGACCTCGTGCGCCGCATGCCGGTGCGGCCCAAGGGCGACGTGCTGGAGATCGCCTGCGGCACCGGCCTCGTCACGGCGCGCCTGCGCGAGCGGGTCGATCCGTTCCTGCGCGTGGTGGCGACCGACGTGAGCGACGACATGCTCAACTACGCGCGCGGCAAGGTTAAGGGCAAGATCGACTGGCGCAAGGCCGATGCGTCGGCGCTGCCGTTCAAGGAGGCCACCTTCGGCGCGGTGGTCTGCGGGCTGGGCGTCATGTTCGTTGCCGACAGGAAGAGGTTTTTCGCCGAAGCGCGCCGCGTGCTCGTCGAAGGCGGGCTGCTGCTTTTCAACGTCTGGGACCGCCTCGACCGCAATCCGCACGGCCAGGCGACGGCCGAGACCTTCGAGCGCCTGTTTCCCGGTGACCCCGAGATGCGCTTCGCGCAGGTGCCGTTCGGCTTCGCCGACCCGCAGGCCATAGGCCGCCATCTCGACCAAGCCCGCTTCAGCGGCGTGCACATCGATCCGCTGAAGATCACGATCAAGGCGCCGAGCGCGCGCGCCTATGCAACCGGCCAGGTGCGCGGCACGCCGCGCGGCGCGCTGATCGGGCAGAAGGGCGCCAAGATCGAGGAGGTGATCGGCCAGGTGGCCGAGGGGCTCGCCGCCGTCGGCGGCGCCGAGCCGTTCTCGGTCGAAGGGCATCTCCTCGTCATCCAGGCCAAAGCGGTTTGACGTTTCTCAGGCAGTCCTGGTACGTCGCCGCCCGCTCCGGGGAGGTGACGCGCCAGCCGTTGGGCCGCGTATTGCTGGACGAGCCCGTCGTGCTCTTCAGGAAGGAGAGCGGGCAAACCGTGGCGCTGGAAGACCGCTGCTGCCACCGCCACCTGCCGCTGTCGATGGGCCGCGTCGAAGGCGACGGGCTGCGCTGTGGCTATCACGGCCTGAAGTTCGACAGCACCGGCAAATGCGTCGAGATCCCGGGCCAGGACAGCATCCCGCCGCAGGCGCGCGTGCGCGCGTACCCGACGCAGGAGAAATATCGCTGGATCTGGATATGGATGGGCGCGCCCGAGAAAGCCGATCCCGCGCTCATTCCGAACTGGTGGTGGGCCGACCATCCCGAGTGGGCCTTCACGCAGCCCGCCCAGATCCCCGTGAAATGCAACTACCAACTTGTCTCGGACAACGTGCTCGACGTCACGCACCTCGCCTACGTGCACGCCACCTCGATCGGCGCCCCGTCGATCACCGAGTTCCCCGCCACCGTGGAGCGCGAAGAGCGCCTGGTGCGCCTGACGCGCTGGATCATGGACCGGCCGCCGCCCCCGCTGTATCGGAAGGCCGGCAGCTTTCCCGGCAACGTCGACCGGTGGCAGATCGTCGAGCACCAGCCGCCGTGCTTCAGCGTCAACTTCGCCGGCTGCAGGGACGGCGAGCGGCGCATCGACCTGATGGCGCTTTCGGCGCCGACGCCCGAAACCGAGCGCACCACGCATTATTTCTTCGGCTTCGTGCGCAACTTCGGCCTCGGCGACCCCGAGATGGAGGCGATCTTCTCGGGCGACATGGTGCGCGTGTTCAACGAAGACATCCCGGTTCTGGAGGCGCAGCAGCGCGCGCTGGACGCGAGGCCGGGGGCACCCACCATCGATATCAAGGTCGACGCCGCGCCGCTCGCCGCGCGGCGCATGCTGCAGGCGCTGCTCGCCCGCCAATGAAAGCCCTGTGGGTGACGGTCGGCGTCTTGCTCGCGGCGTGCGCCAGCCGTCCGGAAGACGAGAACTTCGCGCGCGTAATGGACCGGCAGGTCGGCAAGCATGCCGACGACGCCGACTTCTACCCCGCGCTTTACCGGCTGCGGCTCGCGAACAGCGAGCGGCTCGCCAACGGCCACACCCGCGAGGAGTACGCCGCCGGCCACAAGGGCCGCTGCAAGCTGTACTTCGAGCTCTCGCCGGCGCGGCGCGTGGTCGGCTGGAGCAGCGACGGCGACCGCGGCGAGTGCGTCATTCCGCGTCCGGGAAGGACCGGATGAGACTGGGTGTTTACTGGAAGCGCACCGGGACGGCGAGGGTCATGGTGAAGTCGGGCGCATCGGGCGTGAGGCCGGCGCCGATCTGCAGGTCGACCAGCGAGCGCGCCGTCACCAGCATCGACAGGCCGAACTGAAGCGCGGCGGATACCGTGTCGGAGCCGGGAACATGGGCGCCGCCGAAGCTCGTGCGTCCGGCGCGCGTCAGCTCGAACATGCCGCGCACCGAGGTGCGCGGGCTCGCGGCGAGGATCGTGCCGAGCTTGAGGCCGAGCGGATCGCCGGGATTGACCTCGACGCCGTCATGGCTGCGGCGCGGCACCCAGGTGTAGGACACGCTGCCGAAAAGCACGAGCGGATCGTCGCGGGTCACGACGGTGACCGCGGCCTGCACGTTGTGGAAGCCACGCCCGGGCGACGGCTGGCCGAGCTCGAAGCGGCCGGTCGGCAGGCGCCAGTTCACCGAAGCGAGCACGCCGGGCCGGCTGTAGCCGGCCTCGGCGATCTGTTTCGTCAGCCCGAGCTCGACATCGCCGCGTCCGTGGTCATGCCGGGTGCTGCCCGTCTGGCCGGCGAGCGCCTCCGATTCGCGCACGAAGGCATACGGCACGCGCAGCTCGGCGTGCATGCGGTTGCTCAGGCCGGCGCGCAGGCCGAGGCTCGCGTCGAGGCGGTCGTGCTTGACGTCGCGGCGGGCAACCTGGGACACGCCGCCGGCCGTGACGATGTCGAGCCCCTCGGTGCGGCGGTGGCTGTATTCGAAGCGCGGCTCGAGCTCGTAGGTGCGCGGCGCGAGCACCAGGCCGCCCTCGCGCGTGAGCGCGCGCTCGAGCGCGCGCGCGGCGTCGTCGGGTTGCTGCTGCGTCTGCGCGAGCGCAGAGCAGGACACGAGGGCGAGCGCTATCGCGAGACAGCGCGCCGGATCATCGCGTCGGTGGGACGAATGCGGTCCTGCTGCTGGATGGCGGGAGAGGGAGCTGCCGCCGGCGCGTTCGGCCGGCTGACGACGAAAGCGATTTTTTGCCATGCGTCGGCGAACGTTACCACCTCGACCGCGCGCTGGCCGAAGGCGGGGTCCGCGATCAGCACGCGGTCGGCGACGCGGCCGCGGTAAACGACGAAATGCGGGTAACCGTGAAATATGACCGGCACTATGGCCGGGCCGAGCTCGGCGAGCTCGTCCAAGTCCAAGTCGAGATAGCCCTCCGCCTGGAAGCCGCGTGCTTCGGCATAGCGCTTGAGGTCGAGCAGGGAAAAGCCGCCCTGCAGCTTGACGCGCAGCGGATCGGTCCTG
>DASSPL010000016.1:0-5303 GCA_035699685.1 Burkholderiales bacterium
CGTACAGAATTCGGGGCGCGCTCGTCGGGCGGTGCGATCTCCGTCACCAGGTCCTTGATCAGCGCCTTGTTCGGCAGCGGCTCGAGCGTCATGTCGCCGTCGGCGAGCCGTGTGGTGCAGGCATAGACCGTCTTGCCGTCGACGCGGATCATGCATTCCTTGCACGCATTGGCGTTGATGCAGGAGAAGCGGATCGCGAGGCTCGGGTCCTTGTGCACGCGGATCCAGCGCAGGCCGTCGAGCACGGTCTGGCCCGGCTCGAACGGCACCTCGTAGCGCTCGTAGCGGCCGGGGGCGCCCGGCTCGCCGCGCCAGACTTTCAGTTTGGCCTGCACCCTGAACCTTTCAGAATAATTACGTACCGGGTACGGAATTGATGGTTTGGTGCTTTTGCCATGCGTCGCTCGTCTCGGGGAAATCCTCGCGCTGGTGGGCGCCGCGGCTTTCGGTCCTGGCGAGCGCGGAGCTGGCCACGCACTCCGCGACGAGCCGCATGTTCCACAGGTCGTGGAAGTCGATCCATTCCGGGTCGAGGCCCTTGCCCGGCGCCGGCAGGTCGACGTCGATCGAGCGGATGTGCGCGAGCGCGCGCTCCAGGCCGGCGCGGCTTCGCAGCGGACCGACGTCGGCATTCATCACGTTCTGCAGCTCGACGATCGCGGCCGCGGGGTTGATCCGTGGCCGTGCGTCGCCGAACACGGCTTCGCCGACGGGCGGATTTTTCGTGCTCGACGCCAGCGCCGCGGCGCGCAGGCCGGCACGGCGCCCGAAGGTCAGCGCCTCGGTGATCGCGTTGCCGGAAAGCCGGTTGGCGCCGTTCGCGCCGCCGACGGCTTCGCCGGCGGCAAAGAGATGCGGCACCGAAGTGCGCATGTCGGTGTCCACGCGGATGCCGCCCATGTGGTAGTGCGCGATCGGCGCCACCTCGATCGGCTGGCGCGTAAGGTCGATGCCGTTCGCCGCGAGGCGATCCATCACGGGGCCGAACGCCGAGCGCAGCGTCGCCTCGCTGCAGTGCTGGAAGGAGAGCCAGGCGCCGCCGTGCGGCGAGCCGCGCCCCTCGGCGACCTCCTTGAGGATCGCGTACGTCGCCACGTCGCGCGCCGAGACGTAGCGGCCCTCCTCCGGCAGGAACTCCTTCATCGCGGCGTTCAGCAGGCGCCCGCCGAGCTTGTAGCGGAACGGGTCCCACATGATGGGATCCATGCCGACCATCCGCGGCGCGAGGTGGCCGATGGGGAAGAACTGCACGAACTCCATGTCGATCAGCTCGGCGCCGGCGCGCAGCGCGAGCGCGTAGCCGTCGCCGCCCATGTTGAGCGACGCGCTGTTGCGGGCGTAGAGCCGCGTCAGGCCGCCCGTGGCGATGATGGTCGCCTTGGCCGAGATCGAAACCGCGTCGCCGCTCGGGACGTGCAAGGCATGGGCGCCGGCGCAGGCGCCCTCGTGGAGCGCGATCCCGGTGATGAGCAGGTCGCCGATGCGCCGGATTCCCGCGGTGCGCTGGACCTTGGCGCGCATCGTCTTGGAGACCGCGGGACCGGTGTTGAGGAAATCGACGTAGACGCAGCGCTTGCGGTCGTGCCCCGGCGCGTGCACCTGCGCCATGTGGCCGTCGCGCCGCGCCCAGCCGATGCCCCACTCGTCGAGCTCGCGGATGCACTCCGGACCGTCCTCGCACAGCAGTCGGGATAGATTTTCATCACAGAGGCCGCGGCCCGCCTTGAGCGTGTCCGCAAGGTGGTGCTCCCAGTGGTCCGGCTCTTCCTCGCCCACCGCCACCGCGACCGTCATCTGCGCCATGACGGTGGCGCCGCCGCGGCCGATGAGGCTGCGGTCGACGAGCAGCACGCTCGCGCCCTTGCGCGCGGCGGCGATGGCCGCGTACATGCCCGCGCCGCCCGAGCCGATCACCAGCACGTCGGTGTCGAGCTTCACCGTACTGCCGTGATCGCTCCGCGATCGATGACGATCACGCGGTCGACCAGGCTCTCGGAGTGCTGCAGGTCGGACTCGGTGACCATCACCGCCATGCCCTCGCGGCGCAGGTCGCCGACGACCTGGGCGAGCCGCCGCGCGAGCACGGGGGCCACGCCTTCAAACGGCTCGTCCAAAAGCAATAACCGGGTGCCGGACATGAGGGCGCGCGCGAGCGCGGCGAGCTTCTGCTGGCCGCCGGAGAGCTGAAGCCCCTTGCGCGGCGCGAAGTCGCGCGCCTCGGGGATGAGCTTGTAGACCTTCTCCAGCCGTTCGCTCGAAGCACCCATCGCCCAGGCCGGCACGAGAATGTTCTCCTCGACGGTGAGGTCGGGAATCAGGCGCCGGTCCTCGGGCATGTAGCCGATGCCCAGGCGCGCGCGCTCGTGCGTCGGCACGGCCAGCAGGTCGCGGCCCTCGTAGGTGACGGCGCCGCTCGAGGGCTTGAGGAGCCCCATGACGGTCTTCATCAGCGTCGTCTTGCCAGCGCCGTTCCTGCCGATGAGGCCGGTCATCGACCCCGGGGCGAGCTCGAGCGACACCTGCCGCAGGATCTGGGTCGCGGCGATGGAGACGTTGAGGTTCTCGACCTTAAGCACGCGTGCCCGCCACGTAGCGCTGCACGTCGGGGTCGGCCAGCGCCGCCTGGGGCGGCGCGTCGGCGATGATGCGGCCGTCGTAGAAAGCGAGCACCCGCTGCGCGAAGCGGCTGACGATCTCCATGTCGTGCTCGACGAAGAGCACGGTGGTGCCCTCGGCGCGCACCGCGTCGAGCACCATCTGCATGATGCCGAACTTCTCCTCGGCCGAGACCCCGCTCGTGGGTTCATCCAGTAACAGGATTCTCGGGCGCGCGACCATGGTCAACGCGATGTCGAGGAGCTTGCGCGCGCCGCCGGGCAGCACCTGCGCGTTGCGGTCGCGGTATTCGGCCAGGCCGAAGCGCTCGAGCAGGTGGTCGGCGACCTCCGCCGCCGGGCGCTCGTAGCCGGGCACGGGACCTTCGCGCAGCGAGAAATAGCCCGCCAGCCGGGCGTTGCGCAGCACGATGCCGAGCCCGACCATCATGTTCTCGAACACGCTCAGCGAGAGATAGAGCTGCGGGATCTGGAACGAGCGGCAGATGCCGAGCCGCGCGATGTCGCGCGGCTCGAGCTGCGTGATGTCGCGGCCCTCGTAGTGGATGCTGCCGCGGTCGGGCTTGACGTAGCCCGTGATCATGTTGATGAACGTGGTCTTGCCGGCGCCGTTGGTGCCGATCAGCCCGACCACCGAGTCCTTCTCGACGGCGGCGCTCACCTCGTTCGCCGCGGTGACGGCGCCGAAGGTCTTGCACAGCCCGCGGGCGTCAAGAATGGCGGGCACGTTGAAACAGGGACCACAGGCCCTGCGGCAGGAAGACGATGATCAGGAGGAGCGCCGCACCGAGGCTCAGCTGCCAGGTGTTCGGCGAAAGGTCGTAGGCGGTCGTGTGGATGACCCCGTAGATCAGCGCGCCGGCGAACGGCGCGAGCACGCTGCCGGTGCCGGCGAGGATGGTGATGAAGATGAACTCGCCGGAAGTGGTCCAGAACGCCATCTCCGGGTCGATGTGGCCCACGGTGGTCGCGGCCAGCGCGCCGCCGACGCCCGCCGCCACCGCCGCGATGACATACGTCACGTGCACCGCATGCCTCGCCGACGCGCCCATGTATTCGACGCGGATCTCGTTGTCCTTGATCGCCGGCGCGAGGCGGCCGAGCGGCGTGCGCACGTAGCGATGGATCACCAGCGCCAGCCCGAACGAGATGACCGCCGCGGAAGCGAGGACCGCATAGCGCACCCACTCCGGCGACGGCCGCACGCCGAAGAGCGTCGACGGCAGGATGTTGAAGCCGTCGGTCGAGCCGAGCGCCTCGTTCTTGACCAGCAGGCCGTACAGGATCATCGACAGCGCGAGCGACAGCAGGCCGAAGAAGATGCCGCGGTACTTGGCGAGCAGGAAACCGAGGATGAACGCCGCCACGCCGGCCACCACGGCGCCGGCGAGCATCTGCGCGAAGATGTCGCTGACGCCGAAGAAGCGCCCGATCGCGCCGGCGGCGTAGGCGCCGAGGCAGTAATAGAGCGCCTGGCCGAACGACACGAGGCCGGCGCGCAGCAGCAGCATGAGGCCGAGCGCGACCAGTCCCTTGGCGAAGGCGATGGTGATGATGAAGATCGCCCACTGCGGGATGAACGGCCCGGCCGCCAGCAGCAGCAACAGGACGGCGAGAACCAGGAGCGGGGTGCGATCGCGCCTCATATCTTGCGCGGCTCCGCCAGGCTGAAGAGGCCGCGCGGCCGGAAGGCGAGCACCATCGCCATCACGAAGTAGATGACGAACAGCTCGACCTGCGGCATGTAGTGCACGGAGATCGAGCGCACCAGGCCGACGATCACCGCGCCGAGCGCCGCGCCCGGCAGGCTGCCGAGCCCGCCGATGACCACCACCGCGAACGACAGCACGATGATCTCGACGCCCAGCCCGGGGACCACCGATACCGTCGGCGCGGTGAAGGCCCCGGCGAGCGCCGCCAGCATCGAGCCGAAGGTGAACGTGACGAGGTAGTAGCGGTCGACGTTGATGCCCATCGCCCGGCTCACCTCGGGATCGTGGATCACCGCGAGGAGCAGCTTGCCGACCTTCGTGCTGTGCAGCAGCCACATGAGGCCGAGCCCGGAGACCAGCGCGAGCGCGATGAGGATCAGGTTGTAGGTCGGATAGGCCAGCCCGCCGACGCTGAAGCTGCCGAGCAGCGCATAGGGCTGGGCGATGAAGTACGGGTTCACCCCCCAGATCAGCTTGATCACGTCCTCGAGGATGAGGAACAGCGCGTAGGTGATGAGCAGGATCACCACCTCGTCCTTGACGTACATGAAGCGCAGGATGCCGCGCTCGATGAGCGGCGCCACGATCAGCGCGACGAGCACCGCGGCGACGAGCAGCACCAGGTACGACAGCATCGGCGGATAGCCGCGCGCCAGCCACGCGCCGGCAAGCGAGGCGGCGGCGTACGCGCCGAGCGCGTAGAAGCTGCCGTGCGTGACGTTGACGATCTTCATCACGCCGTAGATCAGCGTGAGGCCGAGCGCGGCCGTGAACAGCCACGCCGAATAGATGGCGCCGTCGACGGCGACCGAGAGAAGCTGGTTCAAGGCTTAGGAAAGATGGGCCCCCGCCTTCGCGGGGGCGACGGCGCGCCTATGCGTTATTTGCTCTTGAAGCCGCTCTTGATCCAGTCCGCCGACTTCACCCCCTCCGGCGGATTGACCTGCTCGGCGGGGTAGCGCTTGACGTTCGTGAC
>DASSPL010000017.1:0-7626 GCA_035699685.1 Burkholderiales bacterium
GAGCTCGGCGAGCGGCTGGCCAGCGTGGCGCTCAACCGCTACCCGGAGCCCAATCCGCGCGCCTTGTGCGAGCTCATCAAGCGCAAGATGGCGGTGCCGCCCGGCATGGACGTGCTGCTCGGCAACGGCTCCGACGATCTCATCCAGATCATCACCCTCGCTCTGGCGAAGCCGGGCGCGGTGCTCATGTACCCGGCGCCGACGTTCGTCATGTACAGCATGAACGCCGCATTCACCGGCATGAAGGCCGTGGCGGTCCCGCTGCGCGACGATTTCTCCTTCGACCCCGACGCGTTCATCGCCCAGATGCGGGCGCACAACCCGGCCGTGGTGTTCCTCGCGTATCCGAACAACCCGACCGGCGTGCTCTACCCGGAATCATCGGTTAGGAAAATCATCGAGGCGGCGCCCGGCCTGGTGGTCGTCGACGAGGCCTATCACGTGTTCGCCGGCAAGACCTTCATGGCCGAATTGCCGAAGCATGAAAACCTGGTCGTGCTGCGCACGGTCTCCAAGCTGGGCCTGGCCGGCATCCGCCTCGGTTATCTCGCCGGGCGCCCCGAATGGCTGCGCGAGCTCAACAAGGTGCGGCAGGTCTACAACGTCAACGTGCTCACCGAGGCCGCGGCGACGTTCGTGCTCGAGCGGCTGGAGGTGCTGGAGGCGCAGGCGGCCGAGATCAAGGCCGAGCGCTCCCGTCTGGGTGACGCGCTCAGGAAATTGCCGGGCGTGACCGTGTTTCCATCGGAGGCCAACTTCTTCCTCGTGCGCGTGCGCGATGCGGCGAAAACCTACGAGGGTCTCCGGCAGCAGGGCGTGCTGGTGCGCAACCTCCACCCCGGGCTCGCCAACTGCCTGCGCGTGACGGTCGGCACGCCGGACGAAAACCGTATACTCCTCAACGCGTTGAGAGAAGCCATCTAATGCGTACCGGCGAAGTCACGCGCAACACCAAAGAGACCCAGATCCGCGTCAAGGTCGACCTGGACGGCCGCGGCATGGCCAAGCTGTCCACCGGCCTGCCGTTCCTCGAGCACATGCTCGACCAGGTGGCGCGCCACGGCATGATCGACCTCGACATAGAGGCGAAGGGCGACCTGCACATCGACGCGCACCACACCGTCGAGGACATCGGCATCACGCTGGGCCAGGCGGTGGCCAAGGCCATCGGCGACAAGGCGGGCGTGCGCCGCTTCGGCCACGCCTACGTGCCGCTCGACGAGGCGCTGTCGCGCGTGGTGCTCGACTTCTCCGGGCGCCCGGGCCTCGAATACCACGTCGAGTTCACGCGCGGGCTGATCGGCGAGTTCGATGTCGACCTCGTGCACGAGTTCTTCCAGGGGTTCGTCAACCACGCGCAGGTCACGCTGCACATCGACAACCTGCGCGGCGACAACTCGCATCACCAGTGCGAGACCATCTTCAAGGCGTTCGCGCGCGCCCTGCGCTACGCGGTGGAGCGCGACCCGCGAACCCACGGCGCGATCCCCTCCACCAAAGGGACCCTCTAGGCCCGCTGTGCGGATCGCGGTGGTGGATTACGGCATGGGCAACCTGCGCTCGGTGTCGAAGGCGCTGGAGCACGTCGCCCCCGGGGCCGAGGTGCTGGTGACCGCCGACCCGGCGCGCATCCGCGCCGCGGAGCGCGTCGTCGTCCCCGGACAGGGCGCGCTGCCCGACTGCATGCGCAGCCTGGCGGAAAGCGGCGCCCGCGAGGCGGTGCTCGAGGCGCTGGAGGAGAAGCCCTACCTGGGCATCTGCCTCGGCCTGCAGATGCTCTTCCAGCACGGCGCCGAGGGCGACACCCCGGGGCTGGGGGTGCTGCAGGGCAACGTGCCGCGGTTTTCCGTGGCGCCGGGGCTGAAGATTCCCCACATGGGATGGAACGAAGTCCTGCAGCAGGGACCCCATCCCCTGTGGGCCGGCATCGGCGATCGCAGCCGCTTCTATTTCGTGCACAGCTACCACCCGGCGCCCGCCGACCGTGCGCTCACCGCCGCGACCTGCGTCTACGGCGCGCCCTTTACCTGCGCCGTGGCCCGGGATAATATTTTTGCCGTCCAGTTCCATCCTGAAAAAAGCCAGTCCGCCGGCCTGCAACTTCTCTCCAACTTCGTGCGCTGGCGTCCTTGACTTGAGTGCCGAGCACAGCCGTGCTCATCATCCCTGCGATTGATCTGAAAGACGGCAAGTGCGTGCGCCTGAGGCAGGGCGACATGAGCACGGCCACCGTCTTTTCCGACAATCCGGTCGAAATGGCGAGGCATTGGGCGGCGCAGGGCGCGCGGCGCCTGCACGTCGTCGACCTGAACGGCGCGGTCGCGGGCCGGCCGAAGAACGAGAAGGTGATCCGCGACATGATCGCGGCGGTCGGCGAGCAGGTGCCGATCCAGGTCGGCGGCGGCATCCGCGACCTCGACACCATCGAGAGCTATCTCGACGCGGGCGTCACCTACATCGTCATCGGCACCGCGGCGGTGAAGAACCCGGGATTCCTGTCCGACGCTTGCTATGCCTTCCCCGGCCATGTCATCGCCGGCCTCGACGCGAAGGACGGCAAGGTGGCGGTCGAGGGCTGGTCGAAGCTCACCGGCCACGACGTCGTCGACCTGGCGAAGAAATACGAGGACTACGGTATCGAGGCCCTGGTCTACACCGACATCGGCCGCGACGGCATGATGACCGGCATCAACATCGAGGCCACGCTGCGCCTCGCCCAGGCGACCAAGACGCCGCTGATCGCCTCCGGCGGGCTCAACAGCCTCGAAGACGTCCAGGCGGTGTGCGCGCAGCTCGCCCACGAGGGGGTGATCGGCGCCATCGCCGGCCGCGCGCTGTACGAGGGCAAGATCGAGCTGAAGGTCGCGCAGGCCGCCGCCGACAAGGCGCTGGGCAAGTAATGCCTCTCGGCATAAACAAGTAGATGCCTCTGGCTAAACGCGTCATCCCTTGCCTCGACGTCACCGCCGGCCGGGTGGTGAAGGGCGTCAACTTCGTCAGCCTGCGCGACGCCGGCGACCCGGTCGAGATCGCGGCGCGCTACGACGGCGAAGGCGCCGACGAGCTGTGCTTCCTCGACATCACGGCGTCGTCGGATGAGCGCGACATCCTGCTGCACGTGATCGAGGCGGTCGCCTCGCGCGTGTTCATTCCCCTTACCGTCGGCGGCGGCGTGCGCAAGGTGGAAGACGTGCGCCGGCTGCTCAACGCCGGCGCCGACAAGGTCTCCATCAACACCGCCGCGGTGCAGTCGCCGCAGCTCGTCGCCGACGCCTCGAGCATCGTCGGCGCGCAATGCATCGTCGTCGCGATCGACGCCAAGCGGAAAGATTCTTCCTGGGAAGTGTTCACCCACGGTGGACGCAAGGCCACCGGCATCGACGCCGTCGAGTGGGCGCGGCGCATGGAGAAGGCGGGCGCGGGGGAGATCCTGCTGACCAGCATGGACCGCGACGGCACCCGGGACGGCTTCGACCTCGGCCTGACGCGGGCGGTGTCGGAGGCGGTCGGCATTCCGGTCATCGCCTCGGGCGGCGCCGGCTCGCTCGACGACCTGGCGCAGGGCGTGCTGCAGGGCAAGGCCGACGCGGTGCTCGCGGCGAGCATCTTCCACTTCGGCGAGTTCACCGTGCGGCAGGCCAAGCAGCACATGAAAAGCCGCGGCATCGAGGTGAGAGAGTGAGCTGGATCGACGAAGTGCCGTGGAACGGCGAGGGGCTCGTCGCCGCCGTCGCGCAGGACGCAGCCACGGGGCGCGTGCTCACGGTCGCGTGGATGAACCGCGAGGCCCTGGAGCAGACGGCGCGCACGAAGCAGGCGGTGTACTGGTCGCGCTCGCGCAAGCGCCTGTGGCGCAAGGGCGAGGAGTCGGGCCACGTGCAGAACGTGCGCGAGCTGCGCCTGGACTGCGATGCCGACGCGGTGCTGCTGTCGGTGGAGCAGGTCGGCGGCATCGCCTGCCACACGGGGCGGCAGAGCTGCTTTTTTCGCAAACTCGAAAACGGGGAATGGGTGACGACGGATCCGGTGCTCAAGGATCCCGCCACCATTTACAAGAAATGAAACCAGGCCTTTACGAGACGCTCGAGCGCATCGCCGCCACCATCGACGAGCGGAAGAAGGCGGGCAACGCCGACAAGTCCTACGTCGCGCAGCTCTTCGCCAAGGGCGAGGATGCGATGCTGAAGAAGATCGGCGAGGAGGCGGCCGAGACCATCCTCGCGGCGAAGGGCGGCGACCGGCTGCACCTCGTGCGCGAGACCGCCGACCTCTGGTTCCACAGCATGATCGTGCTGGCCGCCCACGGCCTGGGCCCGGCCGACGTGCTGGCCGAGCTGCACCGGCGCGAGGGCATCTCCGGCATCGACGAGAAGAAGGGGCGCAGGAAGTGAACGATCCCAATTGCATTTTTTGCAAGATCGCGAAGGGCTTGATCCCGGCGAAGAAAATCTACGACGAGGACGATGTGATGGCCTTCCATGACATCCGCCCGCAGGCGCCGGTGCACTTCCTGCTGGTGCCCAAGGCGCACATCGCCACGCTATACGAGGCGCAGGACGCCCATCAGGCTGCCCTCGGCAAAATGCTGACGCTCGCCGGGCGCCTCGCGCGCGAAGCCGGGGCGACGGACGGCTTTCGCACCATCATCAACAACGGCCGGGTGGGACATCAGGAGGTGTATCATGTCCACATGCATGTCCTCGGCGGGCCGGACCCTCTCGGCCCGATGATCCAGAGGACCAAATAGGAAGCAAGGAGAGCACATGGGTTCGTTCAGCATTTGGCACTGGCTGATCGTTCTGGTCATCGTGATGCTGATTTTCGGCACCAAGAAGCTGCGCAACATCGGCGCGGATCTTGGCGGCGCGGTACGCGGTTTCAAGGACGGCATGCGCGACGGCTCGGCGGACAAGCCCGCGGAGCAAGCCGCCGCCCCCCAGGTCACCGGCAAGACCGTCGAAGGCGAAGTGCGCGGCAAGACCGAGCACAAGGCCTGAGCGGTCTTCCACGTAGAAGAAGGCGCCTGCGGGCGCCTTTTTAGTCTCTAGCGATGTTCGACATCGGATTCTCTGAGCTGCTGGTCATCGGCGTGGTGGCGCTCATCGTCATCGGGCCGCAGAAGCTGCCGCGCGTCGCCCGCACCGTCGGCCACCTCGCCGGGCGCCTGCGCCGCTACGTCGACGACGTGAAGGCCGACATCAACCGCGAGGTCGAGCTCGACGAGCTGCGCAAGATGCGCGACTCGATGCAGAAGGCGGCGAGCGACATGCAGTCGTCGTTCGACAGCACGCTCAACAAGACGGCGGACGAGCTCAACCAGGCGGTAGAGGGGAAAAAACCGGAAGAGCAGGGCAAGAAGCCTGAGTCACCCGAGAAGCCGCCGGCGGAACAGAAGACCGCGTGAGCGCCGACCAGGAAAGCTTCATCTCGCACCTGGTCGAGCTGCGCCAGCGCCTGGTGCGCGCGGTCGCCGCGGTGCTGGTGCTCTTCATCATCCTCTTCATCTGGCCCGGGTCGGGCTACATCTACGACCTGCTGGCCGCGCCGCTGATGAGCGCGCTGCCCGAGGGCGCGAAGATGATCGCCACCGGCGTCATCACGCCGTTCATGGTCCCGGTGAAGGTCACCGCGCTGGCCGCGTTCGTCATCGCCCTGCCGTACGTGCTCTACCAGGCGTGGGCCTTCGTCGCCCCGGGGCTCTACGAGCACGAGAGGAAGTTCGCCCTGCCGCTGATCACGGCGAGCACGCTGCTCTTCCTGCTCGGCATGGGGTTCTGCTACTACGTCGTGTTCGAGAGCGTGTTCACCTTCATCCACGGCTTCGCCCCGAAATCGATCACCCCGGCGCCCGACATCGAGGCCTACTTCAGCTTCGTCATCACGATGTTCCTCGCCTTCGGCGTGACGTTCGAGATCCCGATCGCGGTGATCCTGCTGGTGCGCATGGGCATCGTCACGGTCGAGCAGCTGAAGGACGCGCGTCCCTACGTGATCGTCGGCGCCTTCGTCATCGCCGCCATCGTCACCCCGCCGGACATCCTGTCGCAGTTCATGCTGGCGGTGCCGATGTGCATCCTCTACGAGGCCGGCATGTTCTTCGCGCGGTTCGTCAGCGTGCGGCGGGAGGACCCGGCTGCCGGGACGGCGGAAACGCGCTAGCATTTCCGGGCCGTCCACCACCACAGGGAGGAACACCATGCGGCTCTGGCTAGCCGGTGTGGCACTCGCGCTGCTCGCCCCGTGCGCGCTCGCGCAGTCGCTTCTCACCGAGAAGAAGTTCTTCACGCTGCCGTCCTACACGACGCAGGGCGGAAAGCAGATTCGCAACGTCCGCGTCGGCTACGAGACCTACGGAAGGCTGAACGCCGCGGGTGACAACGCCGTCTTCATCGCGCACTTCTTCTCCGGCACGTCACACGCCGCTGGACGCTACAAGGCCGACGAAAAGACCGCAGGCTACTGGGATGCGATCATCGGTCCCGGCAAAGCGATCGACACCGACAAGTACTTCGTCGTCAGCGCCGACACGCTGGTCAACCTGAACGTCAAGAGTCCGCTGGTCGGCACGGCCGGCCCGGCGACGACCAATCCCGACACCGGCAAGCCCTACGGCTCCAGCTTCCCGGTGGTCACGATGGGCGATTCGGTGCGCGTGCACAAGGCGCTGGTCGATTCGCTCGGCGTGAAGAAGCTGGTCGCCGCGGCCGGCGCCTCGGGCGGCTCCATCCAGGCAATGGAATGGGGCGCGCAGTATCCCGGCTTCGTCGAGCGGGTGATCCACGTCATCGGCCCCGGCCTCGACATCCATCCCTATGTCATCGGGCTGCTCGATCTGTGGGCGATGCCGATCAAGATGGATCCGAATTGGAAGAACGGCGACTACTTCGGCGGCGCGGAGCCGAACGAGGGCGTGGCGCAGTCGCTGAAGACCGTCACGCTCACGGCGCTGCATTTCGGCTGGGCGGAGAAGGTGCACGGCTACAAGTGGGCCGCGGACGGCAGGAATCCCGCGGAGGCGATGGGCAACCTGTTCGCGATCGAGGACTCGCTGTACAAGACCGGCCAGGCGCGCGCTTCGGCCACCGATGCCGCGCACTTCGTCTGGATGGCCAAGGCGAACCAGCTCTACAACCTCGAGAAGCAGCAGGCGAACATCAAGGCGAAGGTGCTGTTCCTGCCGGCGAAGACCGACATGATCTTTCCGCCGGAGCTGTCACGCCGCGCGGCGGACAAGCTGCGCGCGCAGGGCAACTACGTCGAGGTGCACGAGATCGACGGCACCAGCGGGCATCTGGACGGGCTGTTTTCGATCGCCAAGGTGAGCGATCAGATCCGGGCGTTCCTGAGCAGGTAGCGTTACTCGATCGAGCGCGCCTGCGGCTTCGGACGGCGGCCGACGGTGACGGTCGCATCGACGTCCTGCCCCTTGCGCTTGAGCTTCACCCTGGCCGACTGCCCCGGGGCGAGCGCGGCGATCACGTTCAGCATGCCGGTGGGATCGGCCACCGGCTTGCCCTGCACCTCCACCAGCACGTCGCCGGGCTTCACGCCGGCCCGGTCGGCCGGGCCGCCGCGCAGCACGCCCGCGATCAGCGCGCCGCGCGTGCCGCCGAGCTTGAAGGATTC
>DASSPL010000018.1:0-7330 GCA_035699685.1 Burkholderiales bacterium
CCGCTGCACGAAGCGCTGCATGCGGGCCTCGACCGCCTCGGGCGCGAGGATCTCGGCTTCGTCCTCGTCCGGGTGCACCGGGAACGCCATGCGCCACAGGCCGGGCATGTGGAACACCGCGGCCCACTCGCGCGGATCGGCGACGTAGGCGTTCGAGGTGAAGCCGAACCGGCGGAAGTCGGCGAGGGTGCTGATGACCACGAAGCGCTCGGGCCAGGTGAAGCCCTCGAACTCCGTGCCCATCAGCTTGCGCACCGTGCTGCGTCCGCCGTCGCAGCCGATGAGCCACGGCGTCTCGAAGTTCTCGGCGGTGGTCTTCACGCTGACCGAGTCGCCGTGCTGCTGGGCCTCCAGCAGCTGCGTGGAGAAGTACACCATCGCGTGCGGGAAGGCCTGCAGCTTCTCGAACAGGATCGGCGTGAGGCGATGCTGCTCGAGGTGGAAGCGGTACGGGTAGGGGGTGATGTCGGCGATCAGGCCCAGGTCCCACTCGACGATCACGCCCTCCTTGCGGTCGCGGATCTGCCAGTGCGGCACCCTGATGCCGTGCTTGTGCATCTCGTCGGTGACGCCAAAAGGCGCCAGCATCTCGAGCGTCGGCGGGTGGTAGGACCCGGCGCGCTGGTCCATCGTCAGCGCCGGCTCCTGCTCGATCACCTGCACCGGGATGCCCTGGTGGGCGAGCGACAGCGCGGTGGCGAGGCCGACCGGGCCGGCGCCGACGATCGTGACCGGCTTCATGCGCGGAAGAATCCCCGCGGCGCCTTGTGCATGCGCTCGAACCCGGTCCGCGTCACGCGCACCATCTCGCCGACCTGCACGCCCGCCGAGCCCTTGATCACGTTGGGCTGCACGACGACAGTCATGTTCTCTTCCAGGGTCATCTTCGGCAGCGGCCCGGCGGGCCGGCTCTTCGTGCCGACGATCGGCGGGAAATAGCCGCCGCCGAAGCCGTGCATCAGATCGTCGCACACGCTGAAGCCGCGCTCCTCGATCACGCCGGTCGCTTGCAGAATTTCATCCATGGTCGTGCCGTGCCGGATGACCCGCGTCACCGCATCGAACGCCGCCTCGGCCGCCGCATGCAGGTCGCGATAGAGCGGCGTCGGATCGGCCGCCACGCTGAACGTGCGCAGCACCTGCCCGGAGTAATCCCAGAAGCTGCCCGACAGCTCGCAGAACACGACGTCGCCCTCCTGCACCGGGCGCGCGGAATGGAACTGCGGCGGCACGAACACCTTCGGGTCGGCCATCGGCGTGACGCCGATGTAATGGATGAACGTGGTGCCGCCCTCGCCGACATAGGCGCGCTCGACGAGGTTGCCGAGCTCGCGCTCCGTCATCCCGGGCCGGGTATTGGCAAGAAGGGAAGCGAAGCCGGCATCGCTGAACGCCGCGCCGATGCGCAGCCAGTCGAGCTCTTCCTCGGACTTGATCAGCCGCAGGCGCACGTACTCGGCGTCGAGCTCGACAACGGCGAACTCCTTTTCCAGCTCGCGCACCTTGCGCGCGACCAGCGGGCCCATGAGGCCGATGCGTTTCGCGCCCCGGCGTTTCAACTCTTCGATTGTTTTCCTTATTCCCTGGTGCTCACCCCACCGCACATCGCATCCCTTCGCCAGCTTCTTCGCCAGCGGGAAGTGGTTGTACCACTCGACGTGCATGACGATCGGCTCGCCGGGCTCGAAGATGGCGTAGGCCTCCACCGTGCCGGGCCAGCCGGTGACCCACTGCGGGGCGTTGCCGCTGCGATGGTCGGTGACGATCAGCAGGTGGTCGACGTCCGCCTTGTCCATCACCGCCTGCAGGGCGCGGTGGCGGCGGGCGTACTCGGCGTCGGAGAAGCGCGGGTACTCCTGCGCGACTATCGCGCGCAGGCGATCATCGAGCTCGAGCATCGGCGTCTAGCGCGGCGCGGGCGAGAGGTGGTGGTCGACGATCAGCCACTTGCCGCCGTGATTGCGGTACGTGAGGCTGTACCGCACCGGCGTCGTGGTGGCGTTGCCGTCGCGCATCTCGAAGATCGTCGCGGTGCCGCTGTCGATGGCCGTCTCGCCGAGCAGGCGGATGCTGCGCTCGCCCAGCGCCACGCGAGCCGTGGGCCGCTGGGTCGCGCCGGCGTAATGCCGGGCAATCGCCCCGCTGCCCGACACCGGCGAGCGGGTATCGAGATCGAGCAGGACGGCATCGGCGTCGTAGAGCGCGCTCAGCCGGGCGGGCTCGCGGCTGTTGAAAGCATCGACCCATGCCGCGGTCGCCGCCGCAATGGCGTCGCGCGACGCGGCCACGGCAGGAGACGGCGGCGCGGCGGCAACCGCGGGCGCGGCGCCCTTCGCCACCTTCGGCGGCTCGATCGGCTTCTCGTACTCCATCAGCCGCACCGAGCGCTCGCGCGAGCGGGCGAGGTGCGTCCCCGCCTGCCGGGCGTCCAGCGCCTGGATTTTCACGCAGTGCGGCGCCGGCTCGATGACGAACCAGGCCGGCGCGTCGCCGAAGACGTAGTCGAGCCGGCTCTCCTCGTAGTGCCCGGCAAGCGGACCCGGGCAATGGACGACGAGGGCCGCGGGGCCATTGGGCACTTTGAACGTGGCGCGCTCGCCGCTGCGCAAGTCGGTGATCGGCTGGTCGCTGCCGACCAGGATGTAGTAGCTCCAGTCGGCCGAGATGATGGACGCCTGCCGTATCACGGTCACGTCGGCGGCATGCACGGCGCCGGCGGCGGCGACCAGGGCGAGCGGGACGAAGGCCTTCATTTTTTCGGCACCCAGACGACCAGCAGGTTGGCAATCACGATGGTGGCCGCCAGGAAGTAGAACGTCGCCAGCAGGCCGTACCGGTCGGCGATCATGCCACCGAAAAGCGGCCCGAGCGCGCCGCCGACCGCCTGCGCGCCGAACAGCACGCCGATGCTCGAGCCGCCCATGTTCTTCGGCGTGACGTCGAGCAGCCACGCCTGGATCACCGGGCGCGTGGCGTAGAGGAAGAAGCCGAGCAGCGCGATCAGCGCGATGAACCAGGGCGAGCCGCCGGCGAGCGCCATGAAGACGAGCACCACGGCGGTGGCCAGCATGCTCGACATGAGGATCTGCTTGCGGCCCATGCTGTCGGACAGGTGGCCGGCGACCGGCGCCGCCGCGAAGCCGGCCGCCTGCACCGCGAACAGGCACATGCCGACCCAGAAGGGCGAATAGCCCATGTCGTTGGCGAGGTAGACCGGCAGGAAGGTCAGCAGCGCGGACTGCGTCATCGTGCGGAACGACGAGCCGGTGGAGAGCAGCACCAGCGCCCTGTTCCTGAACAACTGCCTCAAGCCGGCCCAGTATTCGCCCAGCGACTGGCCCTCGCCCGGCGACTTTCTCGCGCCCATCCGCAGGGTGCCCATGTACGCGAACATGAGCAGCGCCACGACCAGCCCGGGAGCCACGTTGAGGATCACGACCTCCCGCCAGGAGAAAGCGAGGAGCGCCGCGCCGATCACGACCGGCGCGATGGCGTCGCCGACGTTGCCGCCCATGCCGTGCAGCGAGAGGACCAGGCCCTTCCTCTCCGGATAGCGCTGGCCGAGCGTCGGGATCGCCGTCGGGTGCCACAGGCTGTTGCCGAAGCCGACGAGCGCGATGCAGACGAGCAGCATCACGTAGCTGTGCGTGAAGCCGATCAGCAGGTACGGAAACCCGACCCAGAAGAGCGACACGGCCATCAGCAGTCCCTTGCGGCCGACCGTGTCGACCAGCACGCCGCCCGGCACGTTGGCCACCGCCGAGGCGACGTACTGGCAGGCCATGATGAGCCCGATCTGGCTATAGGACAGACCGAGCTCGTTGCCGATCAGCGGCAGCAGCAGGTAGAACGTCGCGGGATACCAGTGCGTGAGGCCGTGGCCGATGGTGATCAGCCAGAGCTCGCGCAAGGGATGTCGCGGCGCGGCGGCCTGCGCCGCGACCGCGGTGTTCAAGCCGGCACCTTCGACTTGCCCTTCAGGTATTGCTCGACCAGCTCGGCGGTGAGAACCACGTTGGGGTCGTACTCCGGGCAGTTCTCGATCTGCTCGAGGTCGTTCAGCCCGCACGCCTTGTAGATACGGTTGGTGCACGAGATGAGGCGCACCGGCTTGTCGGGGCTGGCGTTGAAGTGCTGGTGGATGGTGTTGGGCGGGATGTAGATCACGTCGCCTGCCTCCCACTCGTAGCGCTTCACCTCGTCCTGCGGCTTCCAGTGGTAGGTGTCGGTGATCTCGACGTCGCAGTCCTGGTGCAGGTCGTAGCCGCGGCCTTCGAGCACGTAGACGCACTCCTCGGCGAGGTGGCGGTGCTTGCCCGAGCGGCTGCCGGGCGGAATGATCTCCATGTACGCGTCGACCGTCTCCATGCGCGTGTTCATGCCCTCGTTCAGCAGGTGCTTGAGCAGGCCCTGGCGCGACATCTCCCACGGCATGTCCTCGGGCGTCACCACCTTCTTGCGCTTGGCGTTGCGCGCCGGCGCGGTGGCCGCGTCGTCGAGCAGCGCCTGGTAGAGCTTCTTGTTCTGCGTGCCTTTGCGCCAGGCTTTGGATTCGTCCCAGGCCATGGTCATTCCTCGTGGTTGAAGTTGCGCTCGGCCTCACGGGCCTGGTGCGGCGGGGAGCCCTCCGCGGGCTCGGTCGGCCGCGGCTCCACCAGATGCTGGAACAGCATGTTCATGAACATGAACATCGGCTTGGTCTTGATCACCAGCGCGCGCGCCGGCTTGTCGGGGCTGGCGTTGAAGTGCTGGTGCACGCAGTTGTTGTGCACGATGGCGACGTCGCCCGCCTTCCAGTCGTAGCGCACGCCGTCGTGGATCTCGTAGCCGACGCCGTCGAGGATGTAGAAGGCGGCCTCGTTGACATGCCCGTGCTTCTGCGACTTGCCGCCGGGCGCATATTCCTCGAGGTGCAGGTGGAACATCTGCGTGATGCCATCCTTCGGCTCGACGTAGTGCCGGCTCCAGGTCTGCGGGCCGTCGACGAACTTGAGCTCGCGGCCCTTGCGCACCCGCGGCATCGAGCGCAGGCGCTTCAGCTCGTCCTTCAGGCTGTACTGGCCCTGGATCGGACGCACGAAGATGCGGTCCTTCTTGCTGTGATAGTGCGACTGCGTCTTGTCCACCGGCTTGTCCTTGACTTCCATCACCATAACCTTTCACCCGATTCGAGTTTGGCCAGCATCTCGTGCTGGAACGCCGCCGGCCCGAAGCCGTAGCGCTCGCCGCGCTCCTCGTAGAAGAACGGCACCCCGCTACGCACGCTGAACGCCTTCATCCAGCCGAGCAGCGCCTCGTCCGGATCGCGCCCGGCCGACTTGAGGATGAAGGCCGGCCGCTCGCGCCAGCGCGTCGGCACGATCATCACGCCGAGGCGGTCGGGCCTGAAGTCCTCCGGGAAGGGGCTGCCGCCCATCAGCCAGCCGCAGATGAAGCGGCGGCAGGGATCCTGCGGCCGCTCGTCGTAGATCGTGCAGCAGCCCTCGCCGCGGAAGTGGCAAGCGACTCCCGGCTTCATTTCGTGGCCGCGGATCGTGCCCTCGACCCAGCCGTCGCAGCAGGCCGTGCAGGCGCCGCAATGGCGCTTTTCCACTGCCTGCAGGGGGATCGTCGCGCCACAGCACTTCTTGTGTTTTTTGCCGCTGCCGCAAGGACATGGATCGTTGCGTCCGACTCGCATTTTCGCGGCGCTCAGTATACTCGTCCCACCCTGGCGAATCTCTTTCGGCATAGAGGAACATGAGCGGAACATGACGCTCTATCTCGTCGTGCTGGCCTCGATGCTGAATTCGATCGGCCAGCGCGGCAGCAAGGTCACGGTCTCGCTCTACGCGCTGGAGCTTGGCGCGGGCGCCGCGGCGGTCGGCGTGATGGCGGCGCTCTTCGCGGTGTTCCCCCTGCTGCTGGCGGTGCCTGCCGGACGGCTGTCCGACCGCCTGGGCGTGCGTGCGCCGATGGCCCTGGGCGCGCTCGTCATGGCCGCCGGGCTCGGCATCGGAATAAGCGGCGCCGGCCTGCCGTGGCTGTTCCTCTGTCCCGCGCTGATAGGTCTGGGCCACATCTTTTTCCACGTCTCGGTGCACAACCTCGTCGGCTCGCTCGGCGACGCGGCCGAGCGGACGAAGAACTTCGCCACCTTCGCGCTCGGCAGCTCGATCGCCGCGTTCATCGGTCCTTCGCTCGCGGGCTTCACCATCGAGCACGCCGGATATCGCGCGGCTTTCGTCGCGCTTGCAGTGTCATCCGCGCTGCCCGCCTTGTTCGTGCTCGTCAAAGGCGTGGTGCCCGAGCGGGTGAGGAACGAAGAGGAGAGCTCGAAGAGCGCCTTCGACCTGCTCGCCATCCCGGCGCTGCGCCGCACGCTCATCATGAGCGGCGTCACGCTCACCGGCATCGAGCTCTTCTCGTTCTACCTGCCCATCTATGGGCGGGCGATCGGCCTCGGCCCTTCGGCCATCGGCCTGATCCTTTCCAGCTACGCGCTGGCCGGCTTCATCGTGCGCTCGTTCATGCACCGGCTGGCGCGGCGCTACACCGAGGTCGGCGTGCTGACCGGGTCGCTTTTCGTCGCCGCCGCCGCTTACCTGGTGGTGCCCGGTCTGGGGAACGGCGCTCTCCTCGCGGCCGCAGCGTTCGCGCTGGGGCTCGCGCTCGGCTCGGCGCAGCCCCTGACCATCATCCTGACGTATAACTACGCACCGGCGGGCCGCTCCGGCGAGGCGCTCGGCATGCGCATCATGGCGAACAAGGTGACGCAGATCGCGGTGCCGCTTGCCTTCGGCGGCTTCGGCGCGGCATTGGGCTCGGTGCCGGTGTTCGTCGCGACCGGCGTGTTCCTGCTCTTGGCGGGCGTTATTTCTTGGAGGGGAGATAGCGGATGAGGATGGCGATCGTTCTTCTTCTTGCGGTCAACAGTGCATGGGCGCAGCCCAAGGGCGACGTCGAGCGGGGAAAAAAGGCCTACCAGGACAAGTGGTGCCACTCGTGCCACGGCACCGTCGGCCAGGGCGGCGACCGCGGCGCCGGGCCGAAGATCGCGCCCAACCCATTCCCCTACGAGGCCTTCGCGCACCAGACGCGCCGCCCGCGCTCCAGCATGCCGCGCTACCCGGTCGAGGTGCTCTCCGACCAGGAGCTCGCCGACATCTATGCCTACGTCTCGTCGATCAAGCCCGGACCGAACGCGAAGGATCTTCCCCAGCTCAGGGACTAAAAATGGTGACTGTCACCATTTAACGGGGCTGGCAGACGACGTCGATCAGCGCCGGGGCGCCGCCCTTCACCACCTTCATCGCGCGCTGCAGCGCCGGGGCGAGCTGCTTCGGGTCCG
>DASSPL010000019.1:0-4840 GCA_035699685.1 Burkholderiales bacterium
GGGGAAGTCGACGCTGCTTCGCTGCTGCAACCGGCTGGAGGAGCCGAGCTCCGGCTCGATCCGCGTCGAGGGCGTCGACATCATGGCGCCCGGCGTCGACATCAACGCCGTGCGCCGGCGCATCGGCATGGTGTTCCAGGCGTTCAACCTTTATCCGCACCTGGACGCGCTGGGCAACGTGTCGTTGGCCTTGCGCAAGGTCCTTAACAAGGGGCGCGCCGAAGCGGAGCAGATTGCCATGGCGGCGCTCACCCGCGTCGGCCTGGCGGAAAAGGCGAAGGCGTTCCCGAACGAGCTGTCCGGCGGACAGCAGCAGCGCGTCGCCATCGCCCGCGCGCTCGCGCTGGAGCCGGCGGTCCTGCTGTTCGACGAGCCGACGAGCGCGCTCGACCCCGAGCTGGTCGGCAGCGTGCTCAAGGTGATGCGCGAGCTGCGCGAGTCGGGGATGACCATGGTGGTGGTGAGCCACGAGATGCGCTTCGCGCGCAGCGCGGCGGACCGCGTGGTGTTCATGGATCATGGGTTGGTGCTGGAGGAGGGGCCGCCGCAGAAGATCCTGGAGTCGCCCGACCACCCGCGCATCCGCGATTTCATCGCGTCGATCGAGCACTAGTGCGCGGATGAACCGGCTGGCGGAGACGTTCCTCAACTGGGAGGTGATGGCGCGCTATGCGCCCAAGATCCTGGAGGGGACGTGGGTGACGATCCAGCTGGCGCTGGCCGTCGTGGCCGCCGGCATCGCGGCGGGGCTCTTCCTCGCGGTCGTCCGGACGTTTCGCATCAAGCCGCTGAACCTGCTGATCGTCCTGGTGGTCGACGTGATGCGCGCGCTGCCGCCGCTCGTGGTGATCGTCATCTTCTACTTCGCGCTGCCCACGGTGGGAATAAAGCTTTCCGCGTGGGTGGCGACGTGGCTCGCGCTCGCGCTGGTGCTGATGTCCTTCGCGGAGGAGATCTTCTGGGCCGGGATCCTCGCGGTGCCGAAAGGGCAGTGGGAGGCGGCGCGCTCGACCGGGCTCAGCTTCCTGCAGACGCTGCGCGACGTGGTGCTGCCGCAGGCGGTGCGGCTCACCATCCCGCCGCTCACCAACCGCACCATCGCCATCACCAAGAACACCGCGCTCGGCGCGGTGATCGCCGTCGGCGAGATCCTCTACCAGGCGCAGAGCGCCTATTCGTTCTCCTACAACCCGTCGCCGCTGCTGCTGGGGGCGGTGGCCTACCTGATCCTGTTCATCCCGGTGGTGTACTTCGGCCGCTGGATCGAGACGCGCTTCGCATGGAAGCGTTAGTCAGCAGTTTCTTCAACCTCGGCATCCTGGCGCAGGCCTGGCCGATCCTGCTGTCGGGGTTCTGGATGACGATCCTGCTCACCGTCGTCGTCGTGCCCCTCGGGCTGGCCGGCGGCCTGGGCGTGGCGCTCGCCGCCAGGTCGAGGAGCAGGGTGGTGCGCTGGCTGACCATCATCTACGTCGACTTCTTCCGCGCCTTCCCGCCGCTCGTGCTGCTGATGTTCATCGCCTACGGCCTGCCGTTCCTCGACATCCGCCTGGGCGCCTTCGGCTCGGTCGCGCTGTCGTTCCTGCTCAACACGTCGAGCTACTACGGCGAGATCTTCCGCGCCGGCATCGAGTCGGTGCCGCGCGGGCAGAGCGAGGCGGCGCGCTCGACCGGCCTCTCGGCCTTCCAGGCGATGACCCACGTCATCCTGCCGCAGGCGGTGCGCAACGTCGTGCCGGACCTCGTCTCCAATACGCTGGAGGTGATCAAGCTCACATCCATTGCCAGCGTGGTCGCGCTGCCCGAGCTGCTGCACGCGGCGCGCGAGGCACAATCGCTGACCTACAACGCGACGCCGATCATCGCCGCCGGTATCATCTATCTCGTCTGCCTGTGGCCGCTGGTGCGGCTGCTGTCGCGTTTCGAGCACCGGCAAATCGCACTGCACTAATGGACAAGATCCTCGTCATCAATCCGAATTCCACCGCAGCGGTGACGCGCGGCATCGACGAAGCCTGCGCGCCGCTGCGCATGCAGGGCGGCCCGGCGATCGAATGCATGACGCTGAAGGAGGGCCCGCCGGGCATCGAGAGCCAGCAGCATGTCGACGGCGTCATCCCGCACCTCACGCGCGTGGTGCGCGAGTCCGAGTCGAGCTACTCCGCGTTCGTCATCGCCTGCTACAGCGACCCGGGCCTGCATTCGGTGCGCGAGGTGACCGCCAAGCCGGTGCTCGGCATCTCCGAGTGCGGCATCCTCACCGCGCTGACGCTCGGCCAGCGCTTCGGCGTGATCGCCATCCTCGAGACCTCCATCCCGCGCCACCTGCGCTACATGGGCGCGCTCGGCGTGATGGGCCGGCTCGCCGCGGAGCTGCCGGTCGGGCTCGGCGTGACCGAGCTCTCCGACGAAGGCAAGACCTTCGGCCGCATGGTCGACGTGGCGAAGACGCTGCGCATGAAGCACGGCGCCGACGTCATCGTCATGGGCTGCGCCGGCATGGCCCGCTACAGGAAGCCGCTGCAGGACGCGATCGGCGTGCCGGTCGTCGAGCCGACACAGGCGGCCGTGGGGATGGCCATCGCGCGGGTAAAGCTGGGATGGGAACAATGAGAGCGCTCGTCCTCGCAATCGTCGCGTGCGTGCTCGCCGCCTGCGCGAGCCAGCCGCCGATCTCGGCGGAGCGTGCCGCGGCCATCGTCGCCAGCCCCGATCGTAGCGAGGCCGACCGCAAGAACGACCTGCGCCGCAAGCCCGCCGAGATGCTCGCGTTCATCGGCGTCCGCGAAGGCATGGTCGCGCTCGACGTGAGCGCCGGCGGCGGCTACACCACCGAGCTCATCGCCCGCGCCGTCGGGCCGACCGGCCGCGTCTACGGCCAGACGCGCGCCCCGGATCCGCGCCAGCGGCTCGCGCAGCGCAAGATCGGCAACATCGTCCCGGTCGTGCGGCCGTTCGAGGATCCTGCGCCGCCGGAAGTGGCCTTCGACCTGGTGACGCTGATGTTCAACTACCACGACTTCGGCCACATGGGCGTGGACCGCGCCAAGGCGAATGCGGCGATTTTCCGGGCGCTGAAGCCCGGCGGGATGTACGTAATAGCAGACCATTCCGGCCGGCCGGGCACCGGCATCTCGGAATCGAACACGTTGCATCGCATCGAAGAGGCGTTCCTGCGCAAGGAGGTCGAGGCGGCAGGATTCCGCCTCGTCGCCGAAGGCGGATTCCTGCGCAACCCCAACGACCCGCGCGACCGCGAAACGCCGGATCCGTCTCAGCCCAAGGACGAGTTCGTCCTCAAGTTCGTCAAGCCTTAGACGAGAGGGGGATCGATCTCCCGCTCGAAGTGGCGATGCTTCGCGATCGCCGCGATGAACTCGCGCAGCGCGGCCGCGGTCTCGCCTTCGGCGAAGCTCAGCACGCCCGGATCGGGCTCGCCGCTCGGCAGGTTGGTTGACGCGCCGGCGCCGTCGAGGAGGGCGTCGCCCGCTCCTATGGCGAGCAGCGGCTTGCAGTGGCGGTACGCGTTCTGCACGAACTCGACCGCGTGCCCGAGGTTGGCGAGGCGCTCGACCGCTTCGCGCCCGCCGGGCACGGCCACCGCGTCGTAAAGCACCGCGGGTGAAGTCTCCAGCGTCACCTCGACTTCCAGCGCGTCGTCCTGCGCCGTCGTCACCTGTCCGAGGCGCGCGCCGACGAAGCGCGGCACGGCGCCCGCCTTGAGCAGGCCTTCGTGCAGCGCCGTCGCCGCCTCGCCGTCGACGCCGTCGGCAAGGAGGATGGCGATGCGCCGCGTGCGGATGCCGCCGTCGCCCGGCCGGGCGAAGAGCGAGAGCTTTTTCGACACGGTCACCTCGGGCTTCGCCGGGCGCTCCAGCACCTTCGGCATCGGCTCGGGCACCTCGATGCCGAGGCCCTCGGCCACGCCTTGGGCGAGCTCGTCGGTCACGTTGGCCAGCATGGAGACCAGCCGCTCGCGCACCGCGGCGGTCTGCACCTTGGTCAGCTCGAAGCGGAAGGCGCGGATGATGTGCGCCTTCTCCACGGCGCTCTGGCTGTCGAAGAAAAGCCGCGCCTGCGTGAAGTGGTCCGCGAACTTCTCCGGCTTGCCGCGCACCTTGTCCTCGGGCGACGGATCGGGGAAGGAGGTGAAGCCCTTCATGCCGGCCTGGAACGGGCAGCCGCCGGCGAGCGAGTTCGGCTCGTAGGCGACGCGGCCGCGGTTGATCGCCTGGCGATGCATGCCGTCGCGCTGGTTGTTGTGCGCCTGCGCGAGCGGCGCGTTGACCGGGATCTCGTGGAAGTTCGGCCCGCCGAGGCGCGAGATCTGCGTGTCGACGTACGAATGGATGCGGCCGGCGAGCAGCGGGTCGTTGGAGAAGTCGATGCCCGGCACCACGTGCGCGGCGCAGAACGCGACCTGCTCGGTCTCGGCGAAGAAGTTGTCGGGATTGCGGTTGAGCACCAGCCGGCCGACGGGGATGACCTTCACCAGCTCCTCGGGCACGATCTTGGTCGCGTCGAGCACGTCGAAGCTGAACCGCTCGGCCTCCTCCTCGGTGAAGATCTGCAGGCCGAGCTCCCACTCGGGGAAGTTGCCCGACTCGATCGCCTCCCACAGGTCGCGGCGGTGGAAGTCCGGGTCGGCGCCGGAGATCTTCACCGCCTCGTCCCAGTCGAGCGAGTGCGTGCCGAGCACCGGGTTCCAGTGGAACTTGACGAACACCGACTCGCCCTGGGCGTTGACCAGGCGAAAGGTGTGCACGCCGAAGCCCTGCATCATGCGGTAGCTGCGCGGGATGGCGCGGTCGGACATCACCCACATCAGCATGTGCGTGGT
>DASSPL010000020.1:0-5345 GCA_035699685.1 Burkholderiales bacterium
CGGCGCACGGCGTCCTTCAGGTCGTCCAGGTCCTGGTAGATCAGCGCGTCGGCGCCGATCTCGCGGCACACCTCTTCCTCGCTGCGGTGGGCGGCGATCAGCTCGGCGCGCGTCGGCATGTCGATGCCGTAGACGTTGGGAAAGCGCACCGGCGGCGCGGCGGAGGCGAAGAACACCTTGCGCGCGCCCGAGTCGCGCGCCATCTGCACGATCTCGCGGCTGGTGGTGCCGCGCACGATCGAGTCGTCCACCAGCAGCACGTTCTTGCCGGCGAACTCCATCGCCATCGGGTTCAGCTTCTGGCGCACCGAGCGCTTGCGCACCGCGTGGCCCGGCATGATGAAGGTGCGGCCGATGTAGCGGTTCTTGACGAAGCCTTCGCGGTACGGCACGCCGAGCGCGGTGGCGAGCTGCAGGCCCGAGGGGCGGCTGGAATCCGGGATCGGGATGACGACGTCGATGTCGAGGTGCGGGTACTGGCGGCCGATCTTCGCCGCCAGCTTCTCCCCCATGTTGAGGCGCGCCTCGTACACCGAGGCGCCGTCGATCAGCGAGTCCGGCCGCGCCAGGTACACGTACTCGAAGATGCAGGGATTGAGGCTCGCGCGCTCCACGCACTGCTGGCTGTGGAAATTGCCGTCCTCGTCGATGAAGATCGCCTCGCCCGGGCCGATGTCGCGCAGCACCCGGAAGCCGAGCGCGTCGACCGCCACGGACTCGGACGCCACCATGTACTCGGTGCCGGCTTCGGTCTCGTTGTAGCCGATCACGGCGGGGCGGATGCCGTAGGGATCGCGGAAGGCGAGCACGCCGTAGCCGGCGATCATGGCGACCACCGCGTAGGCGCCCTTAAGGCGCCGGTGCACGTTGGTGACGGCGGTGAAGATGGTCTGCGGGTCGAGCCGCAGGCGCACCGACGCCTTCTCCAGCTCGTGCGCCAGCACGTTGACCAGCACCTCGGAGTCCGATCCCGTGTTGATGTGCCGCAGGTCGGTGCGGAACATCTCGTCCTTGAGCTGCGTCGAGTTCGTCAGGTTGCCGTTGTGCCCCAGCACGATGCCGAACGGCGAGTTGACGTAGAAGGGCTGCGCCTCGGCGGCCTTGAAGGCCGAGCCGGCGGTGGGATAGCGGCAATGGGCGATGCCCATGTTGCCGCCCAGGTCGCGCATGTTCCGCGTGCGGAACACGTCGCGCACCATCCCCGGGGCCTTGTGCAGGTGGAACGTGTTGTGCTCGGCTGTGACAATGCCTGCGGCGTCCTGTCCGCGGTGCTGGAGGAGCAGCAGCCCGTCATACAGCAGCTGATTGACGGGCGAGCGAGCGACGATGCCGAGGATTCCGCACATGGGAGAAAAGAAGAATTCCCGGTGTGGTTAACGCCTAATTATATTTGATGCGCTGCGCCAGCGCAGGCGGCAGCCAGGGCCTCAGCTGGATGACGGTCTGCGCCAGCGAGTAGCCGGTCGCCGATTCCGTCCACACGGGTTTGCGCGGCAGCGAGGTGAGCCCCGCGACCATGGCGATGACGACCACGATGAGGAGCCCGCGCAAAAGGCCGAACAGCGCGCCGAGCCAGCGGTTCAGGCTGTGCAGGACCGACACCGTGACGAACTTCGTGACGAGGGCCGCGACCAGCGCCGCCACCACGAGCACGGCGAGGAAGATGAGCACGAAGGCGAGGATCACGCGGAATTCGGGACGCATCGCCGCGGGCATGAACTCCGACAGCGGCGCGGCGAAGAGATTGCCGGCGAGGAATGCCATCACCCAGCCGGCGAGCGAGAACACTTCGTGGACGAGGCCGCGCCAGACGCCCCAGGCGATCGAGACCGCCAGCACGGCGATGACGCCGTAGTCCAGCCAGGTCACTGGGTGCCGCTCATTTCGTGCTTACGGCGCCGGGCTTCAGGCCCATTTCCTTCAGCCTGGCGAGGGCCTTGTCGGCCGCCTCCTTGCTCGGGAATGGTCCGGCGCGCACGCGGGTGAGATTGCCCTGCAGCGGCTCGGTGTAATAAGGAACTTTGGCGCCGGAAAGCCTGGCGATCACGCTCTCCGGGTTCTGGTAGGCCCCGACCTGGATGACGTACTCGGTCCGTGCCTCGGCTTTCGGCTCGGGTCTGGCTTGCGGCGCCTTCGCTTCCGGGGCCTTGGCTTCCGGCGCCTTCGTTTCGGGCGCCTTGGCTTCCACCTTCGGCGCGGCCTTGGGCGGCGCCTTGGGCTGGAACGGCGTCTCGTTCTCGCCCGGGATGCGCACGGTGACCGGCGCCGGCGCGTTCTTCGGCTCGGGATCGAAAACCATGGGAAGGACGATCACCGCGGCCAGCACCAGCGCCACCGCGCCGACCAGCCTTCTTCGCCCCCTGCGTTTCAGCGTTTCGACGTCTTGTTGTTCTTCAGCCATCCCATCACTTCGCCGACGGTAAGAAAGGAGCCGAACACGACGATCTTATCATCCGGGGTCGCGCGCCCCAGCGCGGCCTCGAGCGCTAGCGCCGGCGAATCAAAGAGATCCGCGTCCGCGCCAAGCTGTTCCTTCAATTGCGCGGCACTGGCTGCCCGCGGCCCCGTGAGCGACGCGAGGTGCCAGCGGGTGATGCGCGGCTTCAGCTCGGCAAGCACGCCGGCAACGTCCTTGTCGCGCAGCATGCCGCACACCGCGATCGTCTCGGGCGCGAAGCCCGACGCGCCGAGATTGTCGGCCAGCACGCGTGCAGCCTGCGGGTTGTGCGCCACGTCGAGAATGATCTGCGGGCGGCCCGGCAGCACCTGGAAGCGCGCCGGCAGCTCCGCCTCGGCGAGCCCTCGCCGGATGTCCTGCATGGCATGCGGCAGCCGCTCGCGCAGCGTGTCCAGCGCGCAAATCGCCGCCGAGGCATTCCTGAGCTGCACCGCGCCGCGCAGCGCGGGATGAGCGAGCCCGCCACGCTTCCCGCCCGGTCCCCAATAGCTCCACTGGCTCTGCTGGTCGACGTAGCCGAAATCCCTGCCGATGAGCAACTTCTCTCCGGGCGCGGCCAGCACGGACTGCGGCGGGTCGGGCTCGGCGATGACCGCGGGCCGCCCCGCCCGGAAGATGCCGGCCTTCTCCCGGCCGATCGATTCGCGGTCGGGACCGAGGTAGTCGACGTGGTCGATGCCGACGCTCGTCAGCACGGCGCAGTCGGCGTCCACGACATTGACCGCGTCGAGGCGCCCGCCGAGCCCGACCTCGAGGACGGCGGCCTCCACCTTCTCCCGCGCGAAGATCCATAACGCGGCCAGCGTGCCGTATTCGAAGTACGTCAGCGCGGTTTCGCCGCGCGCCTGCTCCACAGCATCGAACGACTCGCACAGCACCTCGTCCGACGCCTCCACCCCGCCGATGCGCACGCGCTCGTTGTAGGCCACGAGATGCGGCGACGTATACAGGCCCGTCCTGTACCCGCCCGCGCGCAGCATCGCCTCCAGCAAGGCGCAGGTGGAGCCCTTGCCGTTGGTGCCGCCGACGGTAATCACCGGACAGGGAGGCTCGATCCCCAGACGAGCGTAAACCAGGGAAACGCGCTCGAGCCCGAGCGCGATCGTCTTCGGGTGCTGGCGCTCGATGAATGCCAGCCAGTCGGAAAGCTTCAGGCGATGCTCTCCTGGTAGATCTGCCGCACGGTGTCGATGGTGTCGGCCTCCTCCGGCCGCTTGTCCGGGCGATAGCCCTTGACGCGCGCGAAGCGCAGCGCGAGGCCGCCCGGGTACTGCGAGCTTTCCTGCAGGTCGTTGAAGGCGATCTCGACCACCAGCTCGGGACGCACGTGCACGACCCAATCGTCGCGATGGATCACTCTTTTCTGCAGCTCCTCGGTCTGCCACGCCAGCAGGGCGTCGGTCATGCCCTTGAACGTCTTGCCGAGCATGACGAACCCGCCGGTGCGCGGGTCGCGCGCGCCGAGGTGCAGGTTGGAGAGCCAGCCCTTGCGGCGGCCATGGCCCCATTCGGCGGCCAGCACCACGAGGTCCAGGGTGCGCGCGCGCTTCACCTTCAGCCAGCCCGCGCCGCGGCGGCCGGCCTCGTACGGGATGTCGAGCGCCTTGGCCATCACGCCCTCGTGGCCGGCGGCGAGCGCGGCCTGGTAGAAGCGCTCGGCCTCGGCGGCATCACGGGTAACGATGGCGGGCGTGGCCAGTTCCGCCGGCAAGGCGGATTCCAGGGCCGAGCGGCGCTCGCGGGTCGGATGGTCGAACAGCGATTCGCCGTCGCGGTAGAGGCAGTCGAAGAAGAAAACCGAAAGCTCGAGGTCGGCGCCCTGCTGGCTGCCGAAGCGGCTCATGGTCACCGGGAACGGGTGCGGCCGCCGGTCGGCGCGCAGCGCAATGGCCTCGCCGTCGAGAATGAGCTCTTTCGCTGAAGCAGCCTGGACCACGGCGACGATCTCCGGCACCCGCGCCGTCACATCATTCAGATTGCGCGTGTACACGCGCACCTCGTCGCCCGCCTTGTGCACCTGCACCCGGGCGCCGTCGAGCTTCCACTCGACCAGCGCGGTGCCGAGCGCCTCGAGCGCGGCGTGGATGTCCTCGGCCGGCTGGGCGAGCATCGGCAGCACCGGCTGCATGAGGCGGATGGAAAATTCAGAGAGAGCCCTCCTGGTGAGCGCCGCGACGGCTACCGGCGCGATGGCGCCGGCGAAGGCCGCGGCGCGGCGCACGTCGGCCGGCGGCAGCCCGGCTGCCGCCGCGACGGCTTCCACCATGATTCCCTCGAGCGCGCCCTGCCGCAGCTCGCCGACCAGCAGCCGCACCAGGAAATCCTGCTCCTCCGCGGTGGCGCGCGCAAAGAGCTCGCGCAGGAGCGCGGTGCGCTGCCCGGTGGAGCCCTTGCCCTTGACGATTTTCAGCCTGTCGAAGGCGGTGTCGACGTCGCCGATGGCGAGCGCAGGTTCCGCCGAAGGCGAGATGCGCGCCGACTGCAGCGTGGCGAAGCCGACGGAGAGCTTGCCCTGCCGCGTGTCGCCGCTGAGATAAGGCAGCGCGATCGCGACCTCCCCCGCATCGAGACTGCCGAGGAAATCGGCCAGGGCGCGGACCTTGGCCAGGCGGCTCGACGTGCCGCTGACTGCCGCGGAAACCGCGACCAGCGATGCAAAAGCGGTCACGCCGGGCTGGTTTCGGCGGGCAGCCTCAGCATGAAGGAAAGGAGCTGGTGCAGCTTGTCGCGCAGCTGGCGGCGGTCCACGATCATGTCGATCGCGCCCTTCTCGAGCAGGAACTCGGCGCGCTGGAAGCCCTCGGGCAGCTTCTGGCGCACGGTCTGCTCGATGACGCGCGGCCCGGCGAAGCCGATCAGCGCCTTCGGCTCGGCGATCACCACGTCG
>DASSPL010000021.1:0-8275 GCA_035699685.1 Burkholderiales bacterium
CCCGACGGAAGCGTGATCGGGCCGCCGATGCCGGTCATGTTCTACCGCGGCCTGGCCGACGAGGATCTGCGCGCCATCGTCGCCTACCTGCGGGCGCAGCCGCCGGTGAAGAACGCCGTGCCCAAATCCGAGTACCGCATCAAGCTGCCGCCGAGCTATGGACCGGAAGTGAAGAATGTGCGCGCGCCTGGCCGGAAGGACGCGGTGAAGTACGGCGAGTACCTCGCGGGGCCGCTCGGCCACTGCATGGAGTGCCATACGCCATGGGTGAAGGGCGTGGCGGACATGAAGAAGGCGGGCGCGGGTGGCAATGCGTTCCGCGGCCCTTGGGGCGTCGCGGTGGCGCGCAACCTGACGCCGCACGAGAGCGGGCTCAAGGACTGGACCGACGCCGAGATCGAGCGCGCGATCCGGCACGCGGTGCGCAAGGACGGCACGCCGCTGAAACCGCCGATGGCCTACGACTGGTACCGGAACATCAGCGACGCGGACATGCGCGCGCTGATCGCGTATCTGAGGGCGCTGAAGCCGCTACCGCTGGGAGGCGGCTAGCGGGGCTGCCAGCCGGTGCGCAGGAAGCTGGGGATCGATTTCTGCAGCGCCGCCGGCAGCCGGTCACCGGCGCGCAGGGCGACGACCTTGTCCTCGACCTTCTGCTGCGGGCCGCCGACCCATTCGACGATCGGCATGAACTGCGCGCGTTCGCTGACGCCCTGCGAGGCGCTCATCTCGAAGATGCCGACGCCGGTCTCGGCGGCTTCCAGGTAGGCGTCCGAATCCGACAGGCGCGCGACGATCGGGAAATTCAGCGACTTGAGGAAGCGCTCGAGCGGCGCGTAGGTCGGCATCGAGTTGCGCACCTTGTTGGCGACGACGCCGAGGCGGATGTTGCGCGCGCGCAGGCGGCCGGCGAGCAGCAGATCGCGGATGAAGTTCGCGGTGGCGTGAATGTCGATCGCCGACGGCGCAACCGGCAGCAGCACGCAGTGCGAGCGCGCGAGCATTTCCTGGAGCAGGAATCCGGTCGCGCCGGCCGGCGCGTCGATGATGAGCTGCTGCGTGTCGGCCGGCACATGCATGCGCATCGTGCGCAGGCCGGTCTTCGTCGGGGTCGCGTCGGCGGAATGGATGCGCGGCTGTGCGGCGTTGCGTTGCTTCACCCAGTTCACGCTGGAGCCCTGCGGATCGTAGTCGACGAGCGTGGTGGAGAGGCCGCGCGCGGCGAAGTAGCTGGCGAGATTCGTCGCCACCGTCGTCTTGCCGGATCCCCCCTTCGGATTGATCACCAGCGTGGTATGCATCCCCGTCCCCTCGGCCCCTGGACAAAAGATACCCCTGAAAACGGGACCTTAGGTGTTAATTAGTGCTTGTCGCAGGGCCGAAGCGAGCTTTTCCACCAACTCCTCCACGTGGGCAGGCTCGATGATGAAGGGCGGGGCGAGCAGGACATGGTCGCCCAGGCGCCCGTCGACCGTGCCCCCCATCGGGTAGCAGAGGAGCCCCGCCTTCAGCGCCTCCTGCTTCACCCGGGCATGCAGCCGGCGGCCGGGGTCGAAAGGCCGCTTGGAGGCCCGCTCCTCCACCAGCTCCAGCGCCCAGAAGAGGCCGCGGCCGCGGATGTCGCCGACGTGCGGGTGCTCGCCGAAGGCCCGGCGCAGCGCCTTTTCCAGCTGGGCGCCCATGGGCTGCACCCGCGCGAGCACCCCGTCCCTCAGGCGCTTTTGCACGGCGAGCGCCCCGGCGCAGGCGGCGGCATGCCCCACGTAGGTATAGCCGTGCTGGAAGAAGCCGCTGCCCCGGGTGATGGTGTCGAAGACGCCTTTCGAGGCGATCACCGCTCCGATGGGCTGGTAGCCGGCGCCCAGCCCCTTGGCGATGGTGACGATGTCCGGCACCACGTCCTCGGGCTCGAAGGCCCACTGGGTGCCGCAGCGCCCCATCCCGCACATCACCTCGTCGAGGATCAGCAGCACGCCGTGCCGGTCGCAGACTTCGCGCACCTTGCGGAAGTACCCCGGCACCGGCGGCACCGCGCCGAGCGTCGCGCCGACGACCGTCTCGGCTACAAAGGCCATCACCGTCTTCTCTCCGAGCTTCGTCATGGCGGTGTCCAGCTCGGCCGCCAGCCGGGCGCCGTAGGCCTCGGCCGACTCGCCCGGGCGCTGGTCGCGGTAGGCGTAGCAGGGCGACACGTGCGTCGCTTCGATCAGCAGGGGTGCGTACTGCTCGCGGCGGGCGAAGTTCCCGCCGATGGCGAGCGCGCCGAGCGTATTGCCGTGGTACGACTGGCGCCGCGCGATGACGCGCCCGCGCTGCGGCTCGCCTTTCTCGACGAAGTACTGGCGCGCGAGCTTGAGCGCCGCCTCCATCGCCTCGGAGCCGCCGGAAGTGAAGTACACCTTGTCGAGCGGCGCGGGCGCCTGGGCGATCAGCGCGTCGGCCAGTGCCTCCATCGGCTCGTTGCTGAAAAAGGACGTGTGGGCGTAAGGCAGCGCGTGCAGCTGGTGCTCGATCGCTTCGATGACGGCGCGGTCGGAATGGCCGAGGCAGGAGACGGCGGCGCCGCCGGACGCATCGAGGTAGCGGTTGCCCTCCCGGTCATACACATAGCAGCCGTCGCCGGCGACCGCGACGGGGTAGGCGTGTGTCGGGTTGCGGTGGAAGACGTGGCCCATGGGCAAGGGCCAGATGGTATTAGAGGTCGAGCGTTTTCACCGCGATTCGCGTGATGAGGAAACCGAGCGCCACCATCGCCGCCAGCCCGGCGGCGAACAGCGTCCAGTTGAGCGGCCCGCCGTCGGCGAGGGCCATCCGGCCGATCGAGCCGACGTACACCTTGAGCGCGACGCCCGGCAGCATGCCGGCCAGCGATGCGCTCGCGTAATCGGCGATGCGCACCCGCGTGATGCCGAAGAAGTAGCTCTTCAGCCCCGACGGCAGCACCGGGCTCATGCGCACCAGGGCCACGATCTTCCAGGCCTCGCGCGCCACGGCACGGTCCACCGCCTTGAAGCGGCGGCTGCGCTTGGCGGCGCGCTCGACCGGCTTCCTGAGCACGTAGCGCGCGGCGAGGAAGGCGAGCACCGCGGCGGCCAGGGTCGAAGCGAGCGCGGCGGCGAGACCCCAGCCCACCCCGAACGCCGCCCCCGCGACGAGCGGGAAGATCCACGCCGGCACGAGGAGCAGCGTGCCGGCGACCGTGACCGCGCAATAGATGACGAGCGCGCGCGCGAGGCCCATGTTCTCGAGCGACTCCTCGAACTCGAAGGACCAGTCCTTCAACGGCAGCAGCAGCGCCGCCGCCAGCGCGAGCGTCGCGGCGACGAGCGCTGCCAGCAGGACCTTCTGGCGGGCAGTCATGCCGGCGGTACTGCAAGGCGTATGCCAATATCGCTGCATGGCGACGCAAGCCGATCTCCGTTCCGAGCTGCAGCTGCTCGCCGGCAGGCGCATTTATTTCGGACATCAGTCGGTCGGCGCCAACCTGCTCGACGGCGTGCAGACGCTCGCCGCCGAGCACGCGGTGGCGATGCCCGTCAACGAAGTGCCGCAGGCCCGCGCGATCGAGGCCGGCGGCTTCAGCCACGTGTTCGTCGCCGAGAACGGCGATCCGCTGCGCAAGCTGGGAAGCTTCGCCGCGGCGCTCGGGGAAGAAGCGCCGGTCGACGTCGCGCTGCTCAAGTTCTGCTATGTCGACGTGAAGGCGCGCACCGACGTCCAAGCGCTCTTCGCCCGCTATCGCGAGGCAGTGGACATGATGCGCGCGAAGAATCCGCGCACGGTGTTCGTCCATGTGACGGTGCCGCTGACTGTCGCGCAGGCCGGGCTCAAGGCGCTCGCGAAACGGGTGCTGGGCCGCGTGCCCGACAATGTGCGGCGCGAGGAGTACAACGAGCTCATGAGGCGGACCTATGCCGCGCGCGAGCCCATCTTCGACCTGGCTCGGCTCCAGTCTGTTTCGCCAAACGAAACACGCGGCGCCGACGGCGGACACCTCAATGCCGAAGGCCGGCGCTACCTGGCGCGGCAATTGATAGGCGTCCTCGCGACCGCGGCCCGGCCGCTACAAAAAATCGACGATTCTGCGACTCCCGCCCGCTTCCCCCGTTAGATAAATTCTCCGCCGCAAATCAGGGACGGCGGGTGCAGGACACCATCTATATGCGCACTACGCGCAAGGCGTTGGAGGCGGCCGGCGGCACGGAGTCGCTGGCGCAGGCGCTGTCGCGCCCGGTGGCCGAGATCCAGGACTGGCTCAACGGCCGGGTAGTGCCCCCGGACAAGGCGTTCCTCGAGCTCCTGGAGATCGTGTCCCGCCGCCGATAGGCCTGAGCAGCGCGAGGAGCTCGTTCGGATCGTAGGGCTTGGCCACGTGGTGGTCGAAACCGGCGAGCTGCGCCAGGTTGCGGTCGTTGGCACCGGCGCGTCCGGTGACGGCGATGAGATGCGGCCGCGCGCTGCCGTAGCGCTCGCGCAATGCGCGCGCCGCTTCGTAGCCGGTGATGTGCGGCATGCCGATGTCGAGCAGCACCACGTCCGGCGAGAAGTCGCGCACCTTGTCGAGCACGTCCAGCCCGGTGTAGACGCCGCGCACGTCGTAGCCTTCGTCGCGCAGCAGCTCCATAAGGCTGTCGACCGCGTCGCGATCGTCGTCCGCCACGAGGACGCGCAAGGGATAGGTCATGCCCCATTGTAGGTACGCTGCATTACGTGCAAGCAGCGATAATCGGCGGTGCGTGACTTCCTTGTCGTCCCGCTTTTGGCAAACTCCACAAAATGCACACCGTTAACGTGTTCAAGCCGGGTGGCTACCGGTACCTGAAGGCCGGCTTCCAGTTCTCCAGCGGCATCGCCGCCGAGCCGGGGTTCGAGATCGAGCGGGCGCGCCTCTCGCGCCCGCTGCCGGTCGCGGCCGGATTTGCCGCGGTCGAGGCGCATCTTGCCTCGCTCGGCCGGCCGAGCACCGCTTTTGCCGCCTGCGAGCTGCGCTCCGCCGAGCCCTTCACCGAGCAGGGCTTCGAGGCGTTCAACCGGGAGTACGTGAAGACGCTGGCGCGCTGGGGCATCTACAAGGACGAGGTCAACCCGGTCGCCCGCACCAACGTCTGCCCGCAGCACGACAAGCCGAAAGAGCCCGTGCTCTATGCCTTCTCCTACACGGTGCCGGCCACCTCCCGCCGCGGCAGCTTCATCGTCGCCGGCGGGGCCGAGGTGCGCGGCGGCGGGCCCGAAGGCTACGCCGCGCGCACGGTGCGCTTCGGCGAGACCTCGCGCGATGCGCTGCTCGACAAGGTGCGCTTCGTCATCGACCTGATGGGAAACCGGCTGAAAGCGCTCGGCTTTTCCTGGAGCGACGCCATCACGACGCAGGCCTACACGGTGCACGACATCGGCCCCTTCGCCGGGCCGGAATTCGCCGCGCGCGGCGTCGCCGCCGGCGGGCTGTCCTGGCACTTCGCCCGGCCGCCGGTCGTGGGCCTCGAGTTCGAAATGGACGTGCGGGGCGCCGCCCGCGAGATCGTCATCTGAGAATGCACAACCTTGTCCGTCATCCGCAAACGCCGAGCCGTGTGGCACAGTCCGTTACCGCGCAGGCGGTACGCAACGGCGAAGGCAAGCTCGCCCTCAGCTACACCATCGCCGGCGACACCCGCCGCCTCCTGATTCCGCCGCCGGCGCCCGCGCGCATCGGCTGGAAGCTGTGGCGGCATACCTGCTGCGAGGCGTTCATCCGCGCACGCGGCGCCGCGGCCTACCACGAGTTCAACCTGGCGCCCTCCGGCGAGTGGGCGTCGTACGCCTTCGACTCGTACCGCAACGGCGCCTCGCTGCCGGACCTCTCCCTCAACCCGCAGATCGCCGTGCGCCAGACGCCGTCGGAGCTCCACCTGTCCGCGCTGGTCGACCTGCCGCGCCTCGCGCCGGCTTACGCGCAGGCGCCCCTTTCCATCGGGCTTGCCGTGGTCGTGGAAGACGACGACGGGGCGATCTCGTACTGGGCGCTGCGCCACGCGCCGGGCCAGCCGGATTTCCACCACGCCGACGCCTTCGTGCTGCAGATCGAGTGAAGCTGGGCATCGAGCGCCTGATCGAGGACCGCCGGCTGCGCCAGCCGCTGGCGGGAAAGCGCGTCGCGCTGCTCGCCCACCCGGCGTCGGTGACGCGCGAGCTGGTGCACTCGCTCGACGCGCTCGGCGCGCTGCCGGAAGTGAAACTCTCCGCCGCCTTCGGTCCGCAGCACGGCCTGCGCGGCGACAAGCAGGACAACATGGTCGAGTCGCCGGACTACGTCGACCCGGCGCTCGGCATCCCGGTGTTCAGCCTGTACGGCGAGGTGCGCCGGCCGACCGACGCGATGATGCAGAGCTTCGACGTGCTGCTCGTCGACCTGCAGGACCTCGGCTGCCGCATCTACACGTTCATCACCACGCTGCTGTACGTGCTGGAAGCCGCGGCAAGGCACAAGAAGGCTGTCTGGGTCCTCGACCGGCCGAATCCCGCGGGCCGGCCGGTGGAGGGCCTGCGCCTGCGAGCCGGCTGGGAAAGCTTCGTCGGCGCCGGACCGTTGCCCATGCGTCACGGGCTGACGATGGGCGAGCTCGCGCGCTGGTTCCGCAAGACGCGGGCGCTCGACGTCGAGCTCGAGGTGGTTGCCATGGAAGGCTGGGAGCCGGCGCGCGGACCGGGCTACGGCTGGCCCGCGGACCGCGCCTGGGTCAATCCAAGCCCGAACGCCGCGAGCCTCGGCATGGCGCGTGCCTATGCCGGCACGGTGATGCTGGAAGGCACGACGTTGTCGGAGGGCAGGGGCACGACGCGCCCGCTGGAGGTGCTCGGCGCGCCCGACGTCGACGCGCAGGCCCTGCTCGGCGAGATGCGCAAGCTCGCGCCAGGCTGGCTCGACGGCTGCCGGTTGCGGGCGTGCTGGTTCGAGCCGACCTTCCACAAGCACGTCGGCAGGCTGTGCGCGGGATTCCAGATCCATGCCGATGCGCCGGTCTACGACCACGAGGCCTTCCGGCCGTGGCGTCTGGTCGCCGCCGCGTTCAAGGCGCTCAGGCGCCTGCGTCCCGACTATCCCCTCTGGCGCGATTTCGCCTACGAGTACGAGCGCGACCGGCTGGCCATCGACCTCATCAACGGCGGCGAGGCGCTGCGCCGCTGGGTGGACGATCCGAAGGCGTCGCCGGCGGACCTCGACGAGCTCGCCTTGCCGGAGGAGGCGTCGTGGCGGGAAGAGCGCGAGCCCGTGCTGCTCTACGCGTTTTAGGCTAGAGTCCGCGCATGCATCCAGCCGTTCAGGGCGCGCTCGTCGGTCTCGGCATCGGCCTTGCCCTCGTCGCATTCGAGTATTTCGCGCTCAACAAGCAGGCGAACGAGCGCGCGCAGAAGTACAACCGCAAAGCGGAGTTCGACGTCACCGACCGGCGCCGCATGCACACCATCTTCCGCTTCGCGCTGTTCCTGCCGATCGGGTTCGCCGCCGCGTTCTGGCTGATGTTCTCGTGACCAAGCCGCCCCCCAAGCGCCGGGCGGACGACATGACCGCCGACGAAGTGAAGCAGTTCTGGCACGGCTTCTGCGAGCGCAAGAACATCGACCCGGCGCTGCGTGCTCGCGGCGACGCCAAGATCGACGAAGACCCGGACTACTGGGCCGACCAGACGATGATGCGGCTGCTGGAAGTGGTCTCTACCTAGACTCGGTTTCGTCGCCCCCGCGCAGGCGGGGGCCCATTCGACAAATCAGCGCTTCTTCCCCCAGTCGTCGTCATCATCCGGCGGCAGGGGCGCCACCTTCGGCATCTTGTCCTTGCGGCGTATCCAGCCGTAAAGGAACATGCCGCCAAATCCCGCCACCACGAGGAGGAGGAACATGACCAGCCAAAAGGTGCTCGTCTCCATGGTGCTCGTCCTTTTCGGGTCGGTGGGGGCCTGGGCGCAGGATGACTATCCCAGTAGACCCGTGCGCATCGTCATCGGTTTCACCCCGGGTGGCGGTCCGGACCTCACCGCCCGGCATATTGCCCAGCGCCTGTCGGAGGCGCTGAAGCAGCAGGTCATCGTCGAGAACCGGCCCGGCGCCGGCGGCACCCTGGCGGCGGCGCAGGTGGCGCGCGCGCCGGCCGACGGCCACACGCTCCTGTCGGTGTCCTCGGCGCACGCCGTGGCGCAGGCGATCTACCCCAGGCTGCCCTACGACACCTACGCCGACCTGGCCGGCATCACCATGACCGGGCGTTCCAAGTACGTGCTGGTGGTCGCGCCGTCGCTCG
>DASSPL010000022.1:0-4783 GCA_035699685.1 Burkholderiales bacterium
GCAATGGAAGTACGACCCGGGCTTCTATGCCGCCGCCACCTACACGGAAGCGGCGGTCCTGGAGGCCACGCTCAACCAGATCAAGGGCAACATCGAGGACAAGAACGCGTTCATGAAGGCGGTGCGCTCGATCAAGGTCGACACCTGCCGCGGCCCGGTGCAGTTCGACCAGTACGGCAACGTGGTCGGCAACGTGTACATCCGCCGCGTCGCGCGCAAGGAGGGCCGCCTGGTCAACCAGGTGATCCACACCTACCCGAACGTGAGCCAGTTCTGGACCTACAAGCCCGAGGAGTTCCTCAAGAACCCGGTGTACTCGCGCGACTTCCCGCCGGCGAAGAACCTCGAGAGCTGATGGCGCGCGCATCGTCGTCCCCGCGCAGGCGGGGACCCATTTTGGGGTTTTCAGCAAGCCGGAGAAGAATGAAATGAAAACAGATTGGGCCCCCGCCTTCGCGGGGGCGACGTCTTCAGAGCGTTGATTGCAGTACTGGGCGATCCAGACGCTCAATAGCCTGGCGCTGGGAGGGCTGCTGTTCCTCCTGGCCGCCGGGTTCTCGCTCATCTTCGGGCTGATGCGGATCGCCAACCTCACGCACGGGGCGCTCTTCATGCTGGGCGCCTACCTCGGCGTGACGCTGATGCGCTACGTGCCCAACCTCTGGCTCGCCGCGCTCGGCGCCGGAGTGATCGTCGCGCTCTTCGGCGGTCTCCTGGAGCGGTTCATTCTCAGGAAGCTCGGCGGCAACGTGCTGGGCCAGGTGCTGGTGACGCTCGGGGTCGCGTTCATCATCGCCGACCTCTGCCTGATCCTCTGGGGCGGCGACCCGATCCCGATCCAGACGCCGGCCGCGCTGCAGATGCCGGTGCGCATCGCCGGCTTCGTGTTCCCGGCCTACCGCCTCGCGGTGGTGGTCATCGCGATCGTGGTCGCCATCGCGCTCTACCTGCTGATGGACCGCACGCGGCTGGGCGCGATGATCCGCGCCGGCGTCGACGATCCGCAGATGGCGAGCGGCGTGGGCATCCCGGTCTCCCGGCTGTTCACGACAGTCTTTTGCCTGGGAGCGGCCCTCGCGGGCGCCGGCGGCGTCATCGGCGGGCCGATCATGTCGGCGTATCCCGGGCTCGACGCCGACATGCTGCCGCTCGCGCTCATCGTGGTGATCCTCGGCGGGGTAGGGAGCCTGCTCGGCGCTTTCGTCGGCGCGTTCATCACCGGCTTCGTCTATACGTTCGGTGTCGCGCTCCTGCCCGACCTCGCCTACGTCATCCTCTTCCTGCCGATGATCCTGGTGATCGCCTTCCGGCCGCGGGGCCTGTTCGGGAAATTCGCAGCGTGACGAAGTGGCTCGTCACGATCGCGGTCGCGGCGCTGCTGCCGCTCGTGGCGGGCGAGTACTACATCAACCTCGCCAGCCAGATCGTCATCTTTGCGGTGTTCGCGGCGAGCATCAACCTGCTGCTGGGCTACGGTGGGCTGCCGACGCTGGGCCACGCCGCGTACCTCGGCGTTGCAGCGTACCTGTCCGCCTTGCTCCAATTGAAATTGGGCTGGAGCCACTGGATGATCGCGCCGGTCGCGCTGCTCGGCACGACCGTGATGGCCTGCGCCTTCGGCCTCATCGCGCTGCGCGCCACCGGCCTCGGCTTCCTGATGCTGACGCTCGCGCTGTCGCAGGTGCTGTGGGGCACGGCGTACCGCTGGGTGTCGGTGACCGACGGCGACAACGGCCTTCGCGGGCTGGCTCGCCCGGTGCCCTTCGGCATCAAGCTGGACGAGGCGATGCCGTTCTACTACTTCACGCTCGCCATCGGCATCGTCGCCATCTGGATGATGGCGCGGTTCGTCGGCTCCGCGTTCGGCGCGACGCTCAAGGGCACGCGCGACCAGCCGCGCCGCATGAGCGCGCTCGGCTACGACGTGTGGATGATCCGCTGGGTGGCCTTCGTCTACGCCGGCTTCTGGAGCGCGGTGTCGGGGCTGATGTTCGTCTACTACCACAAGTACATCCACCCGGTTTCCCTGTCGCTCGCCAACTCGGCCGAAGGCCTGCTGGCGGTCATCGCCGGCGGCTCCGGCACGCTGGCCGGGCCCATCGTCGGCGCGGCGATCGTCCTGCTCCTCAAGAACTGGGCTTCGGCCTATATCGAGCGCTGGAACATGCTTCTGGGTTTCGTCTTTGTCTTTATCGTGGTGTTCATGCCGGAAGGCGTAGTCCCCGGAGTGAAGAGGCTGTGGAAGCGCTACATATCCAGAACCTGAAGAAGTCGTTCGGCGGATTGCCGGCGATCAACGACGTCTCCCTCAAGGTCGAGGCAGGGGAGCGGCGGCTGATCATCGGCCCGAACGGCGCCGGCAAGACCACGCTCTTCAACCTGCTCACGGGCGACCTGCCGCGCGATGCGGGCACCATCCAGCTCTTCGGCGAGGAGGTCGGCCGGCTCGCCACGCACTGGCGCGTGCACCGCGGGCTCGCGCGCACCTACCAGATCATCACCCTTTTCCCGCACGACACGCTCGAGCACAACATCGCGCTGTCGCTCATGGGGCTTTCGCCGACGCGGTGGAACACGTTCGGCCCGGTGCCGCGGCGGTTCTTCGACGAGGCGCGGGCGGTCCTCGGCCGCGTCGGGCTGGAGGCGTCCGCCGGGCGGCCGATCGCCGAGGTGGCCTACGGCGAGAAGCGCCGCGTCGAGATTGCGATGGCGCTCGCGCAGAAGCCGAAAGTGCTGCTGCTGGACGAACCCCTGGCCGGGCTCTCCCGCGAGGAGCGCTCGCAGGTGAAGAACCTGGTCGCCGCGATTCCGCGCGAGACGACGGTGGTGCTGATCGAGCACGACATGGACACGGCGCTCGACCTCGCCGACCGCATCACGGTGCTGCACTACGGCCGCGTGATCGTCGAGGGCACGAGGGCGGAGGTGGTCGCGGATCCCAAGACGCGCGAGGTCTACCTTGGCCACTGAGGCGCTGGCGCTCGATGGCGTGGATGCGCTGTACGGCGAGAGCCACGTCCTGCATGGCGTTTCGTTTTCCCTGGGGGAGGGGCGCGTCCTCGCGCTGCTGGGCCGCAACGGCGCGGGCAAGACGACCTGCATGAACACCGTGATCGGTTTCCTGCCGGCACGCAAAGGCGCGGTGCGCGTGTTCGGCGAGCCGGTGCAGAAGCTGCCGCCGGACGCGATCTCGCGCAAGGGCATCGGCCTCGTGCCGCAGGGCCGGCGGGTGTTCGCCCGGCTGACGGTGAAAGAGAACCTGATCGTCGCGTATCAGAAGCGCCACGGCGCGTGGAGCCTGGACCGCGTGTTCGAGCTCTTCCCGAGATTGAAGGAACGGCACGCGCAGGACGCAGGCTCGCTATCGGGAGGCGAGCAGCAGATGCTCGCCATCGCGCGCGGCCAGATGGGAAATCCGCGCGTGCTGCTGCTGGACGAGCCCTCGGAAGGCCTCGCGCCGCTGATCGTCGCCGAGGTCGGCCGCACGATCGCGCGGCTGAAGAACGAGGGCCAGTCGATCGTGCTGGTGGAGCAGAACATCAAGCTCGCCTTCGGCCTGGCCGACGACGTGGTGATCCTGAACACCGGGCGGGTGGCCTTCACCGGCCCGGTCGACGCGGTGCGCGACAACGAGGCGCTGATTACGCAGCACCTCGGGGTGTTTTAGCCACGATGTCGAGCGCCGCCATGAATACGTCGCCGGGCGCCACGCGCTCGCCGGAGAGCCAGCTCGACAGGTCGACGACCGAGACGCCCAGCGCGGCGGCCAGGGCCTCCTCGCTGCCGAGCGTCGCCAGTGCCCGACGCAGGGTGCGGATGGATGCGGTGTCCTTGTGCTTCATGTCCTCCTGCCTGCCGAAAAAACAGTTTCTATCCACGCAAATTCCATCAAAGGATCGCGAACATGATGTTTAGTTGTGCGCCCGCCGCGGCCGGATCGAGCGCCCGTATCGTCAAGAAACGCGGCACCTCGCTGCGGGTAGACATCCATTGCCATTATTTGAATACCGAGGTCGCGGAGAAGGTGACGCCCCTTAACCCGGCGCAGCACGAGCCGATGGCGGTGTGGTCGAACGCCGCGACGCGCGAGGCGAACGTGCAGCAGGGCAAGGAGCGCGGCGCGAAGCTCTCGGACGTCAAGCTGCGGCTGAAGGAGATGGACCGCATGGGGATCGACATCCAGGCCGTCTCGCCGGCGCCGCACCAGACCTACTACTGGACCGATCCCGGGATGGGGCAGGAGCTCTCGCGCGCGATCAACGAGCGGCTCGCCGGGATCGTGGCGCAGCACCCGGACCGCTTCGTGGCGCTCGGCACCGTGCCGCTGCAGGATGTCTCGCTCGCCGTGTCCGAATTAACTCATTGTGTAAAGCATCTGGGCATGCGCGGCGTCGAGATCAATCCAAGCGTGCGCGGCATGGATCTCACCGACGCCAAGCTCAACCTCGAGGCGTTCTTCGCCGCGGTGGAGAAGCTGGGCGTGATCATCTTCATGCACCCGATCGGCTTCACCCACGGCCAGCGCCTGGTCGACCATTACTTCTCGAACATCATCGGCAACCCGCTGGAGACCACCGTGGCGACCAGCCACCTGATCTTCGACGGCGTGATGGAGCGCCATCCGAAGCTCAAGGTCGTCCTGCCGCACGCCGGCGGCTACCTCGCGCACTACTGGGCGCGCATGGACCACGCCTACCGGGCGCGGCCGGACACCAAGGGGCAGATGAAGCGCAAGCCCTCCTCGTACCTCGAGCGCTTCTACTTCGATACCATCACCTTCGAC
>DASSPL010000023.1:0-8800 GCA_035699685.1 Burkholderiales bacterium
CAGGCAGGGACGCCTGGTGAGCATCCCGTATTCGCTGGAGATGAACGACGCCATCGCCTTCAGCGTGAGCTGGGTGACGCCGCGGCACTACGCCGACATCATCAAGCGCCAGTTCGACCGGCTCTACATGGAGGGCGCGGACTCCGGCACCGTGATGTGCATCCCGCTTCATCCGTATCTCATCGGCCAGCCCTATCGCATCAAGGCTTTCGAGGAGGCGCTGCACTACATCACCGGCCACGACAAGGTGTGGCTGGCGACCGGGCGGGAGATCGCGCAGCACTTCAACGATCACTATTACGACGCCTTTGCCAAGGCGTCGCTGCCGGTCCATGATTTCTGACGACTACCTGAAGTATCCCAAGCGGCGCTACGGGATGGATCACGACCGCTACGAGTGGTCGATGCTCCATGCGCGCAAGCCGGTCGCCTGGCCGAAGGGCGCACGCGTGGCGCTCTGGGTCACGGTCTCGCTGCAGTGGTTTCCGCTCGACCAGCAGGGAAAGCCGTTCAAGGCGGTCGGCTCGCTGCAGACCGCCTACCCCGACCTGCGGCATTACACGCTGCGCGACTACGGCAACCGCGTCGGCATCTTCCGCATCATCAAAGCGCTCGAGAAGCACGGTATCCGCGCCAGCGCGCCGGTGAACGCCGCGGTCGCCGCGCGCTATCCGACTCTCGTGCAGGAGATTGCTTCCAACGGCTGGGAGCTGGTCGGCCATGGCCTCGACATGGACCGCCTGCACTACGAGGGCATGCCCGACGAATCCGCGGCCATCGCGCGATCGCTCGACATCCTGCGCCGGTTCGGCCCAGTGCGCGGCTGGCTCTCTCCCGCCCGGTCGGAGTCGCACCAGACCCTTGACCTGCTCGCCCACGCCGGCATCGACTATGTGTGCGACTGGGTGAACGACGACATGCCCTACCCGGTGAAAGCCGGCGGCCGCACGCTGCACGCCATGCCGCATTCGAACGATATCGAGGATGCGAACACCCTGATCGCCCAGCACCAGGACGAGGACGAGCTGCGCGACCAGTGGCTCGATCAGTTCGACGTGCTGTACAAGGAAGGCGGACGCATCATGGTGCTGCCGTTGCATTCCTGGGTGATGGGCCACCCTTACCGCATCGGCACGCTCGAGACCGTGCTCGCACACATCATGAGCCGCCCCGGCGTCTGGCCGGCGACCGGCGCGGAGATCCTCGACGCCTGGAACGCCCGACGCTAGCCCCGCTCCTCGAGCGCCTGTTCACCGCTTCGCCGCCGCCGGACGTGCGCCGCAAGGCGCGCCTGCTCATCCTGGACACGCTCGGCTGCGCGATTGCCGGCTACCGCGAACCTAAGGTCGCGGCCCTGCGCGCCTCGCAGCCGGTGGCGGCCTTCGCCATGGCGGCATGCTGGCACGAGGCCTGCGAAGGCCTCGCCCGCGCGCATGGCCGGCCCGGCGTGCCGGTGATCGCCGCATGCCTCGGGATGAATGCCGACGTGTCGCTCGGCGCGTTCATCGACGCAGTGATCGCGGGCTACGAAGTCGGCGGCCGCATGGGCGAGCAGCTGCGCATCAAGCCCGGCATGCACGTCGACGCGTCCTGGCCCGCCCTCGGCGCCGCCGCCGGCGCCGTCCATCTCATGAAGGGCTCCGCCAAGGAAGCGCGCGCGGCCATCGAGCTCGCCGCGTGCCAGGTGCCCTTCAGCCTGTACCTGCCGGTCGAGCAAGGCGCCGACGGCCGCAACACCTATCTCGGACACGCCGCGTGGCTCGGCCTGTACGCGGCGCAGGCTGCGCTCGCCGGCATCGCCGCGCCCTCGGGAGCCGTCGGGCGCTTCGCCGAACTGGCTCTCGACCGAAGCATTGATCTGCACGATGACGGGACGTACCTCCTCCGCGAGGGGTATCTGAAGGCCTTCGCCGCCGTGCGCCATGTCCATTACGGGGCGGAGGCCGCGCTGCGCCTGCGGCCACGCCTCACCAGCAGGATCGAGGCAATCGAGCTCACCATCTATCCGGAGGCAGTGACCTACTGCGGCAACCGCGCGCCGCGCACGCCGATCCAGGCGCAGTTCAGCCTCTCCTACGGCATCGCCGCGGCGCTGCGGTTCGGCCGTCTCGATGCCGATCAATATGCACCTTCCGCGCTAAGCGATCCGGAGCTGCGCCGCCTCGAGGCGCTGGTCGGCATCACGACCGACGACGGGAAGAGCGGTCGCGTCGCCACGCTGCGCATCGACGGCCTGGAGGAACGCGTGACATCGGTGAAAGGCGATCCGGCCTCGCCGATGGGCGAAGATGAATGCCGGGCCAAGTTCCTGCGCAATGGCGGCTCCGCGGCGCTCGCGGATGCCCTGCTCGCCGGGCCGGACAGCCAGCCCATGAATTCGATCGTTCCCAGGGGATAGATATGGCCACCAACAAGAAATGGGACCTACTCATCAGGAACGTGCGCGTGGTGCGGCCGCAGGGCCACGCCGTGCACGAGGCGGACATCGCGGTGAAGGGCGGCAAGTTCGCGCGCATCGCGCCCGGCATCCCGGCGAAGGACGCGAAGGAGGTCTATGACGGCAAGGGCCGCCTCGCCTTTCCCGGCGTGGTCGACGCGCACATGCACGCGGGCATCTATTCGCCGCTGAACGAAGACGCCGTGAGCGAGAGCCGGGCGGCGGCGCAAGGCGGCGTGACCTCGATGCTCAACTACTTCCGCACCGGCCAGTATTACCTCAACAAGGGCGGCCCCTACGCCCGGTTCTTCCCGGAGGTGCTCAAGATCTCGAGCGGCAGGTTCCACGTCGACTACGGCTTCCACCTCGCGCCGATGGATCGCGCGCATATCTCGGAAATACCTTCGTTGATAGCGAAGCATGGCGTGAGCTCGTTCAAGATCTTCATGTTCTACGGCTCGCACGGCCTGCACGGCCGCTCCGACAGCCAGCGCGACTTCCTGATGATCGGCGAGGACGAGCGCTACGACTACGCGCACTTCGAGTTCGTGATGCGCGGGGTGCAGGCGGCGCGCGAGAAGTATCCGGAGAAGGCCGCGCAGATCAGCCTGTCGCTCCATTGCGAGACCGCCGAGATCATGACCGCCTACACGAAGATGGTCGAGACGCAGGGCAAGTTGAAGGGCCTGACCGCGTACCACGCCGCGCGGCCGCCGCACTCCGAAGGCCTGGCCGTCTTCATCGCCTCGTACCTCGCCAACGAGACGGCGCTGCCGACGATCAACCTGCTGCACCTGAGCTCGCGAAACGCGCTGCACGCGGCGCTGCAGATGCAGGCGATGTTTCCGCACATCGACTTCCGTCGCGAGGTGACCATCGGCCACCTCGTGCTCGACGTGAGCTCGAAGGCCGGCCCGCTCGCCAAGGTGAATCCGCCGATCCGCCCGCGCGAGGACGTCGAGTACCTGTGGCAGCAGCTGCTGGAAGGCAACGTCGACTGGGTGGTGAGCGACCATGCCTGCTGCCGCCACGAGACCAAGGTGGCGAAGAAGGCCTTCGGCAACATCTGGCTCGCCAAGTCGGGCTTCGGCGGCACGGAATATCTCCTGCCGGCCCTCGTCTCCGAGGGAAGCAGGAGAGGCCTCTCCTACAACCGCGTGGCGCAATTGACGAGCCTCAATCCGGCGCGCCGCTTCGGCCTCAATACGAAGGGCGACATCGCCGAAGGCCTGGACGCGGACATCGCGCTGGTCGATCCGGCCGAGAGCTGGACCATCCGGGCGAAGGACTCCGAGTCGACGCAGGGCTATACGCCCTTCGAAGGCATCGAGCTGTCGGCCAGGGTGAAGGCCACGTTCCTGCGCGGCGAGCTGGTGTGCGAGAACGGCAACGTCACCGGCAAGCCGCGCGGCCGCTACCTGCATCGCCCGACCGCTTGAAGGTTCCCGTCGTCATCGTCGGCGCCGGCGCCTGCGGACTGGTCGCCGCGCTGGCGGCACGCGATGCCGGGGCCGAAGTCCTGGTCCTGGAGCGGGACCAGAGCCCGGCCGGCTCGACGTCACTCTCCTCCGGCTTCATTCCCGCCGCCGGCACGCGCTACCAGCGCGCCGCGGGCATCGACGACTCGCCGGACCTCTTCGCGGCGGATGTCATGCGCAAGAACCACGGCGAGGCCGACCCGCGCATCGTCGAGGCGGCATGCCGCGCCATCGGCCCGGCGCTCGAGTGGCTCGACGACCGCCACGGCGTGCGCTTCGACGTGCTGCAGGGCTTCACCTATCCCGGCCACAGCCGCCTGCGCATGCACGCGGTGGCCGAGAAGACCGGCGAGGCGCTGATGGCCGCCCTGCTCCGCGCATGCGCGAACGTCGACATCCTGACCGCGGCCCGTGTCACCGATGTAGACGCTCACCAAGTTCAATTTCAACGTCCGGACGGCAGCGTCGAGAAAGTCGAGTACGACTCGCTGGTCCTCGCCTGCTCCGGCTTCGGCGGCAACAAGGAGATGGTGAAGCGCTATCTGCCGGAGATCGCCGATGGCCTCTTCTTCGGCCACGCCGGCAACCAGGGCGACGCGGTTCGATGGGGCACCGCGCTCGGCGCCAAGGTCGAGGACATGACGGCCTACCAGGGGCACGGCTCGGTCGCCACGCCGCACGGCATTCTCATCACGTGGGCGCTGATGACGGAGGGCGGCATCCAGGTGAACGAGAACGGCGAGCGCTTCTCCAACGAGCATCTCGGCTATTCCGAGCAATGCCTGCCGGTGCTCGAGCAGCCGGAGCGCGTGGCGTGGTGCATCTACGACGAGCGGCTGCACCAGCTCGGCATGACGTTCCCGGACTATCGCGAGGCGCAGGCCGCCGGTGCGGTCAAGCCCGCGCCCGAGCTACCGAAATTGAGAGCCACATTGGCCCAGGTCGAGCGCTTCGCCGGCGGCAGGGAGAGGGACCCCTTCGGCCGCGATTTCACGACCAAGCCCAAGCTCGCGCCGCCGTACTACGCCGTCAAGGTGACCGGCGCCCTTTTCCATACGCAAGGCGGCCTGGTGATCGACGAGAAGGCGCGCGTGCTGCCGCTCAAGAACGTGTTCGCGGGCGGCGGCGCGGCGCGCGGGCTCTCCGGCGCGCACGTCTGGGGTTATCTTTCCGGCAACGGCCTGCTCAGCGCGGTGGCGCTGGGAAGGATCGCAGGCATGGAGGCGGCCCGATGAGACTTCTGCTTTCGCTGCTGCTGGCGCTGTCGACCGCGCATGCGCAGGACTTTCCGTCGCGCCCGCTCCGGCTGGTGGTGCCGGCCGCCGCCGGCGGCACGGTCGACCTCGTCTCGCGGGCGGTGTCGCAGAAGCTGGGCGACGCGCTCGGCCAGCCGGTGCTGGTGGAGAACCGGGCCGGCGCAACGACCAGCATCGCCGAAGAGCACGTGGCCAGGTCGGCGCCCGACGGCTACACGCTGCTCATGTCCGGCATCACGCTCGCCACGCAGCCCTACATGCGGCGCGACCTGCCGTACGACCCGCTGCGCGATTTCTCGTACATCTCGCTCGTCGCCACGTCCGGCAACGTCATCGTGGTGAACAACGCGCTGCCGGTGCGCACGGTGGCCGAGCTGATCGCGCTGGCGAAGTCCAGCCCGAAGCCGCTGCACTACGGCACCCCGGCCTTCGGCGCCACCGGCCACCTCGCCGCCGAGATGTTCAACCAGATGGCCGGCACCCAGCTCAAGCAGGTGCCGTACAAGGGCGCGGCGCCGGCGCTGCAGGACCTGATCGCCGGCCAGATCGAGATGACCTTCGACAACATTCCGGCCGCCATCGGCCATATCCGCAACGGGCGCATCCGGCCGATCGCGGTCACCTCCGCGACGCGCAGCCGCCAGCTGCCGGACGTGCCGACGGTGGCGGAAGCCGGCCTTGCCGGCTACGAGATCGTCGCCTGGTTCGGGATGACCGCCCCGGCCCGCGTTCCGGCCGACATCGTGGCGCGGCTGAACCATGCGGTCCTCGCCGCGCTGCGCGATCCGCAGGTGCGCGAGCGGCTGGAGACGCTGGCCTTCGAGCCGGCCGGAACCTCGCCGGCCGAGTTCCACGCCTTCGTAAAGGCCGAGACCGACAAGCTCGGCCGCGTGATCCGCGCCGCCGGGATGAAGCCGCAGTGATAGATTCCGCAGACACCCATGGCTGACCTCGACATCTACAGGAAGCAGAACTTCGGCAACCGCATCGGCTTCGGCCGCCGCGCCGCGCTGGTCATCGTCGACTTCACGGTCGGCTTCAACGACCCCAGCCTTTTCGGCGGCGGCAACATCGACCCGGCGGTGAAGCGGACGGTCGGACTGCTGCAGTTCTTCCGCGACCGGCGCCTGCCCGTGGCGTTCACCCGCGTGGTGTACGCCGACGACGGCTCCGATGCCGGCGTCTTCTGCATGAAGGCACCGTCGCTGCGCATGCTCACGGAGAGCGCGCCGGCCGGGCAGGTCGTGCCCGAGCTGCGGCCGCTGCCCGGCGAGTACATGATCCGGAAAACGCAGGCGTCGGCCTTCTTCGGCACCGGGTTCGCGCCATGGCTCGTGCAGCAGGGCGCCGACACGCTGGTGGTCACCGGCTGCACCACGTCCGGCTGCGTGCGCGCCACGGTGGTCGACGCCATGCAGCACAACTTCCGCGCCATCGTCGCCCGCGACTGCGTCGGCGACCGCGCGCTCGGCCCGCACGAGGCGAACCTGTTCGACATGGGGCAGAAGTACGCCGACATCCTCGATCGCGACGAAATCATCGCCGAGCTGACGAAGCTCGCGCGCGCAGCCTAATCCCAGGAGAAAAAATGGCAGACTCGCTCGGCCAGCGCGGCAAGTTCGGCGTGCTGGCGCCCTCCACCAACACCTCGGTGCAGCCCGAGTTCGAGGCCATGAAGCCGTGGGGCATCACGCACCACCACTCGCGCCTCATCATTCCCGACAGCAAGGTCACCGACGACGCGAGCTTCATGACCATGATGGACGGCATCCGCGGCGCGCTGTTCCCGGCGCTCGAGGCGGTTCTCACCTGCCATCCGGATTACGTGATCCTCGGCATGTCGGCCGAGACGTTCTGGGACGGGCTCGAGGGCTCGCGCGAGCTGCAGAAGAAGCTCGACAAGGTCGCCAAGGTCGGCGTGTGCATGGGCTCCGACGCCTGCCAGGCGGCGCTCAGGGCCTATGGCAGCAACATCAAGCGCCTCGGCGTGATCACGCCCTACATGCCGGTCGGCGACAAGCAGGTGCACCGCTTCTTCACCGAATGCGGCTTCGAGGTGGTGAACCTCCTGGGCCTCAAGTGCAAGAGCCCGGTGCTGATCGCGCACGAGTCGAAGAAGCGGCTGCGCGACGCGATCATCGAGGTGAACCAGGGGAAGGTCGACGCCATCGTGCAGGTCGGCACCAACCTCGCCATGGCGGAAGTGGCGGCGATGGCGGAGTTCTGGCTCGACAAGCCGGTGATCGCGATCAACACCGCGACGTACTGGTACGGCCTTCGCCAGTACGGCATCAAGGACAAGGTCTACGGCTGGGGCTCGCTGCTCGCAGAGCATTGAGCACGGTCCTCATCGCCGGCGCCGGACCCGTCGGCCTCACCGCCGCCTACATGCTCGCGCGCGCCGGCGTCGGCGTGACCGTCCTCGAGCGCGAGGCAGGGCTCGCCGAGGACCTGCGCGCCTCGACCTGGCATCCGCCGACCCTCGACATGATGGAGGAGCTCGGCTTCATCGACGAGATCCTGCGCCACGGCCTCATCGCGCGCACCTTCCAGCACCGCGACCGGCGCACGGGCGCGATCGCCGAGTTCGACCTCTCGCTGCTCAAGGACGAGACCCGCCATCCATACCGTGTGCAATACGAGCAGTTCCGCTATACGCGGCTGGTGTACGAGCGGCTCCAGGGCGTGGACGTGCGCTTCAATTCGCCGGTGACCACGATTGCGCAGGATGCGACCGGGGTCACGGTGAATGGGAGCCATCGCGGCGACTACCTGATCGGGGCCGACGGCGCCGGCAGCGCCGTGCGGCGCCTCGCCGGCGTCGAGTTCGAGGGGATGACCTTCCCCGAGCGCTTCTTCGTCGTCAGCACGCCCTTCGATTTCGCGCAGCACCTCGAGCGGCTGTCCTACGTCAATTACATCGCCGACACCGAGGAATGGTGTGTGCTCCTCAAGGTCGGCGGGCTCTGGCGCTGCCTCTTTCCGACGCACGACGAGTCCGACGAGGAGATCCTCGGCTCGGCGGAGAAGCTGCTGCAGGGCGTGCACCGCAAGGACACCCCCTACGCGACCGTGCACCGCACGCTGTATCGCGTCCACCAGCGGGTGGCCTCCACCTACCGTGTCGGACGGATCTTCCTCGCCGGCGACTCGGCGCATATCAACAATCCGCTCGGCGGGATGGGAATGAACGGCGGGCTGCACGACGCCTGGGTGCTGTGCCGCAAGATGATCGCGGGCGAGGACCTGGACGCCTACGAGCCGGAGCGGCGGCCGGTTGCCATCGATTACATTAACGCCAACACCGCTCGCAACCGCAAGCTGATGGCCGAGCGCGATCCGGCGGCGCGAAAGCGCGCGCAGGACGAGATGTGCCGCATCGCGGCCGACCCGGCGGCGGCCAAGGCGTTCCTGATGAAGAGCTCGATGATCGAAACACTGAGGAGGACTGCATGAGGTTCCTGATCCTTGCACTGATGACGGCAGCAGCGGCAGCGCCGGCGCTGGCCCAGGTCGTGGGCCTCGGCACGACGCAGGTCGGCGCCACGTTCCAGCTCGCCACCGGCATCGCGAAGGTCGTCTCGGACAAGGGCGGCGTGCAGATGCGCACGCAGCCGATGGCCGGCGCC